>DATHJK010000354.1:0-7712 GCA_035316225.1 Pyrinomonadaceae bacterium | reverse complement strand
CCCTACTACGAGCAGCGCCATTTCATAGCGCCGGGGCTTACAGGCTGGGCGCAGATTAAATATCCATATGGAGCTTCGATTGAGGACGCGCGCCAGAAGCTTCAATATGACCTCTACTACATCAAGAACCAGAGCCTGCTGCTCGACGCGGCAATCATGTTCGAGACTATAAAGACGATCCTCTTCAGTCGCGGCGCGCGTTGAAGAGTTTTTGTGAAAGAGTTTTTCGGGAGGTATTCAGGTATGAAGATGAAAGCTACAATCACGACGGCAGCGCTCGCAGTGTTGCTCGCACTTTCCCAGAACTTCGCCAGCGCGCAGCAATCAACGCAGGATACGCCGCAGCAATCTGCACAGCCCGCCGCCGAGCAGTCTGCGCCGCCGGTTGAGCAGCAGGATAACTCAAGCGGCAATGCGAATCGTGGCGGAAGGTCGAACAGATCGCAGGCGCACACGAATCCGGCGCAGCAGCAATCGTCTTCAACTAGCGACGCGAACGCAGAGCAATCGAATGCTGCGCCTGATGCGCAGGGACACCAGAGCACGCAGCAATCTGAGGACGAAGCGGCCATCGCGGCTTCCTACAACAATTTCTTCGAGCACTACCGCCTTGGCCCGGAAGATGTGGTCTCTATAACGGTCTTCGGGCAGGAACGCTACTCGAAGCAGGGAATAGTCATTCCGCCGAACGGTCGTCTATATCACCCGCTAGTACCCGAAGGCATCTTCGTCAACGGGCGAACGGTCGAAGAGGTTACGCAGGAACTGAAGAAGCGCTTCGACGAATACATCATTGACCCGCAAGTCTCCGTCTCGCTCGACCGCGCGGTCTCGTATCGCTACAGCGTGCTGGGCGAGGTGGCGCAGCCGGGTGTGAAACAGATGAATCGTAGACTGACCGCGTACGAGGCTGTCAGCGAAGCGGGCGGCGTGCTGGGTACAGGCAGCAAGAAGAACGTCATGATCGTTCGTCGTCAGCCTGACGGTACTATGGGGCGAATCATGGTTGACATGGCCGCTATCGAGCGCGGTCGTCTTGCGGATAACTTTTATCTTCGTCCCGGCGACCAGATAATAGTTCCAGGCAACAACAAGAAGAAGTGGGACGGCGTTCTCAAAATGCTCCCCATCCTCAGCTTCGCGCGCATCTTCGTCACAGGAGGATTCTAGGGAAGGGATGAGGGCGGAGGGATGAGGGATGAATAAGAGGATGCGTGAAGTGAGAGATGCGGGCTGGCGGCGAAAGGTATTAACCGTTTGTCTGCTCTCTTTCGTATTTCTCTTTTCTGCTTCATCCAATCTACGCATCTCTGCCTCTACACACACTCGCGCAGCTTCTTTCATCCCTCATCCCTCATCCCTCATCCCTCATCCCTTGCCTTCGTGGCGGTCAGAAAACTCCGGGACTATGGCGTGGCTTTACGCGGTCTATTTCGTTAATGCGATGAAGGGCTGGGCTGTGGGCGGGAACGGCGTTCTGTTGAAGACAGAGGACGGTGGGCGCACGTGGCAGAAGATGGCGCGGCCTTCCGGGGATGCGCTGCACGACCTCTATTTTTCAGACGAGCGCACGGGCTGGATCGTTTGCGAGCGAGACGTTTACCAGTTGAGGACTAGCGACGAGTTGCGCACTTATCTGATGAAGACTGAGGACGCGGGCGCAACGTGGAAGCGCGTGAACATGATAGGCGCTGATGCGAATGCGCGGCTGGTGCGCGCTGTGTTCGCCGGGATGAGCGGCTGGACGTTCGGTGAAGGCGGCGTTGTTTACACCACGCGCGACGGCGGCGCTACGTGGGGGCGACAGCGCGTGCCCACGCGATACCTTTTGCTGGGCGGCATGTTTCTGGACAGTTCGCAGGGCTGGCTTGTAGGCGCAGGCACGACCATCATACAGACTTCTGACGGCGGCGAGACGTGGCGCGAGGGCGAGGTCGCGGGCACGGAGCGCGTGCGGTTCAACGCGGTCTCTTTCGCCGACCGCAGGCACGGCTGGGCTGTTGGCGCATCGGGCAGAGTCTTTGCGACAAACGATGGCGGGCGCATCTGGAACGAACAGATTTCGCACATCGCCGCCGATCTTCTGGACGTAAAATTTCTTGATTCGGAAGAAGGCTGGGCCGTAGGCAATGAGGGCGCAATCATTCACACGACGGACGGCGGCATGCATTGGACTGTAGAGCAAAGCGGCACGACGCACCAACTGGAAAGAATCTTCTTCACAGACCGCGATCACGGCTGGGCCGTAGGCTTCGGCGGCACAATCCTCTCTTACTCGACTTCGGCGCAGCCTCAACCGCCAGAGCTAAGATGATATAGCATTTTGCGATTGAGCATAACTCAGGTCAGTACCGCCGGAGAGAAGGGATGAGGGATGAAGGATGAGGGATGAATAAGAATACAGTGAACAGGTCAACACGCAATTGACTTAACCTATTTCATCCCTCATCCCTCATCCCTCATCCCTTCTCTCACGCGGTACTGACCTGGACTTATTGTGCAACAGTTGCATGCAATCCGGTATAAGTCACGTTAAAGACAGAAAATCAGATGATGATGAACTCAACGTCTGTTTAAGTCTCTTCTATGATTCTTCGGGTTTTGGGGTGAAGCGGTAGCCTATGCCGCGCACGGTCAGCAGGTGTCTGGGTTTTGAAGGATCGTCCTCTACATATTTGCGAAGTCGCACTATGAAATTATCAATGGCGCGTGTGTCCGTATCCTCGTGCAGATTCCATACGTCTTCAAGTATCTCCTTGCGCGAAACCGCTCGATTCTCATTGCGTATCAGATAACGCAGCAGTTCCGCCTCCATCAGAGTTAACTTCACCACGCTCCCGCGAGCATGCAACTCAAGCGCGCCGGATTCGACTCTCTTACCGTTGAAGGAATAGGACTCGCTCAAGGCATCTGTTTGCTCCGCCTGATCACGACCAAACCATTCACGCCTTCTTAGCAGACCGTGAATGCGCGCCAGAAGAATCGCCAGCTCGAACGGCTTCGGCAGATAATCGTCCGCCCCGGCCTCGAAGCCGCGCAGTACATCTTCGGGCCGCCCGCGCGCCGTCAGCATTAGCACAGGAATATATCGCCCTGCTGCGCGCAGTTCGCTGGCTACCTCGAAACCGTCTTTACCCGGCAGCATCACATCCAGCACCACTGCGTCAAGGTTCGCTTCTCCGTCAAGCAATCGCTCAAGCGCTGCTTCGCCGTCGCCGACCGTTTCCACCGTGTAGCCTTCGGCTTCGAGATTGAAGCACAGGCCGCGCGCCAGGTGCTCTTCGTCTTCTACTATAAGTATGCGAGCGCCGGTCATGCTTCAACTCTGGGCAAACGTATGGTAAAAGTGCTGCCCTTTCCTTCGCCTTCACTCTCGGCAGTGATGCTCCCGCCGTGTCTCTTGATAATTGATTGTACGATGAATAGGCCAAGCCCTGTGCCCTTGACCTGTGAGACGAGTCGTCCCTGCACGCGGTAAAAACGTTTGAAGATGCGCTTCAACTCGCCGCGCGGAATACCCACACCTTGATCGCTAACGCGCACTGCCAACTGTTTTTCGTTAACGAGCGCAACATCCACAGAGATGTGCACAATGTTACCGGAATATTTGACGGCGTTGTCAATCAGGTTGGTTACTGCCGCCCTTAATTCGTCAACGTTGCCTTTGACCAGTGCCCCGTCGCCATTATTGAAAGTTTCCGAATAGTGAAATGAATCGGCAGGAAGCTGCGGATAGCGCGTGCGCATCAGTTCCAGGCAGGCGCGCAGCATCTCAGGCAAGTCTATCAACTCCGCTTGCTCTTTAGAGCGGCGATGCGTTATCTGACCTGCGCGCAAAACCTGCTCGACCGTGTAGAGAAGACGATCCGTGTCTGCGAGCATGATGTCATAAAACTCGCTCTGCTTTTCGGCTTCTACCTTGTGCTTCTTCAGAGTTTCCAGATAGAGCTTGATAGATGCTATGGGAGTTTTCAGTTCGTGGGATACTGCGTTGATGAAAGCATCGTGCTGCTCGTTGCGGCGGATTTCGCGCACCAAGAAAATCATGTTGAGAATTATCCCCGCGATGATGAGGCTGAAGAAGATAATCCCGAGGATGAGCAGGGCTACTTCGCGCCAGTTGACTACCACCCAGCCAATGTTGAGCGCAACAGCCAGCCCTACCAGACATACTCCCAGCGTGATAAAGAAGGTTATAGACTTGCGGTGGCTTCTAAAACGCATGGGTCGCTAACAGCGCATCTTACACTAAGCCGCTTTCTTCAGCACCCGCTCGTGCCTTTTATCCTGAGCGCTCGCGCGAATGGTGGCGCTGCTGATCAGCTTGATGGATTTCGCCAGTCCCAGCAATTGAAGGGTGCGTATGCCCCACCAGTTCATATCAATCTCATACCATGCCAGACCATGACGCGCGGCAGTTGGATGAGCGTGATGATTATTGTGCCATCCCTCGCCGTAGGCCAGCAGCGCTATGAGCATGTTATTTCTGGAATCGTCCTCGGTCACAAACCTGCGCGTTCCCCACATGTGCGTAGCAGAGTTTACGAGCCATGTAACGTGCAGCCCCACGACTGTGCGCAGGAAGATGCCCCACATAAACATTGACCATCCGCCGAAGACAAGCAGCACGAGTCCAAGCGTGATGATCGGAACATAATAGTAGCGTGAAATCCAGACGTGGAAGCGATCCTTCAATAAATCCGGCGCGTAGCGTTGGATTGTCGGCAGGTCATGCTTCTGCGCAGTGCCTCTCAGAATCCAGCCAATGTGCGACCACCATGTCCCTTGACGCGGCGTGTGCGGGTCTTGCTCAGTTTCGGTATGGGCGTGATGAATGCGATGGGTCGTTACCCATTGAAGAGTCCCGCTTTGAAGTGCCAGCGTGCCGCAAACGGTCAGAACGTATTCCATCCACTTCGGCGTCTTGTAGCCGCGATGCGTTAAGAGGCGATGGTAGCCCATGCCGATTCCAAAGCCGCCCGCCACCCATAAAATTATGAGCGAAACAATCAGCGCCTTCCACGAGAACATAAAGAGCGCGGCCAATGCGCCCGCATGAAATATAACCAGCGTGATGACGCTCTCCCAGTTAATTCCATTGTCTCGTCGTTTGCTTATGATTTCCGTTTGCATATCTCCTAATTAATCCCTCTCCCTGTTTCTACTTGGATGAATCTGACAGGGTAATCCTAACAGGAGATGTACAGACGTTTTGTAATAGTTATGTAAGAGCTTTCGACTCTCAACATGTTACGAAATAGTTGTGGCGATGATTAGAGGCGGGCTTTGCGAGGAGGATTTTAACCGATTGATTCAGGCGCGTGGCTTTCAAATTTGAAAGCTACACGCTCAACGATTCACTCTTCTTCTGTCTTCTCTTCGGCTTTGCGTTGAGGACGCATGTGCGGGAAGAGAATCACGTCGCGTATGGACTGGCGGTTGGTAAGAAGCATCGTCGTTTCATTTAAATTTTCTTGAAATCAACCTCTCCACCGTCAAGACTCTGTAGTTTTATGGTCTTTCGCTCTGGTCGTGCATGGGGAAATAGAATTACATCACGTATAGACCTCTTACCAGTTACAATCATAGTTAAACGATCAATGCCAATACCGATGCCAGCAGCAGGCGGCATCCCATAAGAGAGTGCTCTAATGTAATCTTCATCCATCATCATAGCCTCTTCATTGCCACGCTCGCGCTGCTGCACCTGATCGCGGAACCGCTCATACTGCTCCACCGGATCATTCAACTCCGAAAACCCATTCGCCACCTCCATCCCCGCAACGTAAAGCTCAAAGCGCTCGGCGACGGTTGGGTCTAAGGGTGAAGCTTTCGATAGAGGAGAAATAGGCTTGGGGAAATCTGAGATGAAAGTGGGTTGTTTCAAATGTTTTTCAGCTATATCTTCAAAGAGGTACGCTATGTAATTTGCAGTCTCATCCTTTTCTGGTTCATATTCTTGTTCCGCAAGTTTCTTTCTTGCATATTCCCACGCTCTACGAGCTACGAATCTAGGAAATTCTTCGTCTTCTGAATAGACACCTTCATCTTCGTATTCGTGGAACGACTCTTCAGCAAGCCGATTGCGGAATTCATAAAGAAAGTGCACTAGCTTTGGATCTTCTAGCCAACTTAAATCAAAACTTTCCCCGTTTAGCTTTAATTCCTTTTTATTGTACTCATCCTTAAACCAGTATTTTCTAATAGCCTCTTTCATCGTTAGTCTATCAAACTTAGAAAAATCATATGCCGGATATGCTAAAGAAATTGAAGTGGAGCTAGATACTTGGCCTCCACCAACCAAAAGACTACCGTTATTAACTTTTGCTATGACGTCCTGCAATAATTCTTCACAGAAATCCATCATCCAGTTCACGTCCTTATAAGCTGTGTAAAATTCCAGCATTGTAAACTCTGGATTGTGGCGGGTGGAGATTCCTTCGTTGCGGAAATTGCGGTTGAGTTCATAGACACGCTCGAAACCGCCAACCAGCAAGCGCTTCAAATAGAGTTCTGGCGCGATGCGGGCATAAAGCTTAATGTCTAAAGCGTTGTGCTTAGTCTCAAATGGTCTTGCGGCTGCTCCGGTCGCTTTTGGCGATAGCATGGGCGTTTCGACTTCGATGTAGCCGTGATCGTCTAGGTAGCGGCGCATCTCGCGTATGAGGCGGGAGCGGCGCAGGAATACTTCACGCGAACTCAGTTCGCGTGAAGCGGGCTTGCCCTCTTCGCCTTCCGCTTTCTCCGTGTCCTTCTCTATCTTCAAACTGCTCGCAATCAAATCAACGTAGCGCTGGCGCTGGCGAATCTCAGGGTCTGTCAGCCCGTGAACCTTGTCGGGCATAGGCAGCAGAGCTTTGGAAAGAAACTGAATCTTCTCGACGTGAATGGAAAGCTCGCCCGTCTTCGTAACGAAGAGGTTGCCTTCGACGCCTATGAAGTCGCCGTGATCGAGTAGCTGCAAAAGTCGCCAGCCGCTGTCGAAATCGTCAACGGGCTGGTTCGTGTCGTTATGGATTCCTAGCGCGTCCTGCTTGCGCACGTAAATCTGCAAGCGCTCGTTTCCGTCGGAAAGATGAACGAACGCGGCCTTGCCCATGACGCGCGGCGGCGTGGCTATGCGCCCGGAGGTTCGCACCGTTCCGACCTCTTTCAGTTCCGCGTTGATGCGCTCAAGCTCTTCGGGCGCGGGGCGCTCGCCTTCTGGAAGCTCTGGTGCGCGGCCACCGAAATTTTCTACAAGCGCGGTTACGGTGTCTTCGTCGCCAGTGATGCGGCTGCGCTCGAATTTGTTCGGGTAGACGTTGCCGACTAAATTGCGCAGTTCGTTCAAATGCTCTTCACGCACGCGCGTCTGGTCGTTGGGTTCTATGAAATCCGGTAGATTGCTCATGAAATTATCGTAAATGGAAAATGATAAATGGTAAATGGCAGTTGGTCTATTTACCATTTAGGATTTACTATTTACCATTCTAACAGATGAGCGGAAAAATTCTTTCAGGCGAAAGTTTGCGCCGCGAGCGAGAGGTGATGCGCGCGGAAGGGAAGCGTCTTGTTTTCACTAACGGCTGCTTCGACATCCTGCACGTGGGGCATGTGCGTTATTTGCAAGCGGCGCGCGAGATTGGCGATCTGTTGCTTGTGGCGATTAACAGCGACCGCACAGTTAGAGAGTTGAAAGGCGAAGACCGACCCGTGATGAATGAAGCGGA
>DATHJK010000353.1:0-10119 GCA_035316225.1 Pyrinomonadaceae bacterium | reverse complement strand
AAAGGAGCGACTAATGACAATTAAGCAAAGGGGGAAGGATAAGATCTGTTCGTCAGAGTTCTACATAGACGGGCAGGCTTATCGCTTCTCATTCAACGGAAAGAAGGGGCAGCCTCTTATAACATCGAAACGCGAGGCGCGCGAACGCGAAATTGAACTCAAAAAGCAGATACGCGCCGGAACGTTCATTGAGGAGACGCCCCTGCAAAACTTTATGCGGTTCTTCGATGAAGTTTTCATGGACTACTCACGAAATCACAAATCGGAGAAGGCCAAGGCGTTCGACGAGTATTACGGTGAACACCTTAAGTCTGAGTTCGGGCAGAAGAAATTGATGCAGATTACGCCTCGCATGATCGAGCGTTTTTTACTCAAATTGAGCACAACCAAGACTCAGTTCAATAAACCGTTCTCACCTGTGACGATCAGAATGCATTACAATCGTCTCAACCAACTCTTCAACCTAGCGATTCGCGAGCGCGTAACGATTGATAACCCGTGCAGACTCGTGAGCCGCCATGTGCTGAAAGACCTTCCCACTTGGCGCAAGCGCGAACGGTGGCTGAATAAATATGAGAAGAAGGAGGAGGAGAAACTATTCAGCGAGTTGGACGGAAGGCTACAGGCGATATGCCGCCTGATTTTGAACACAGGGCTTCGACCACCCAAAGAAGTGCTAGGCATACAGAAGGCCCACGTCAACCTTACAAATGAGCCGCGCTACCATAAGCACAAAGGGAAAGATTATATCATCCCGCCGCGTGCGCTCTTCGTCGCCGAAGCCAAGGATGGGCGCGTCCGTTGCGTCCCGCTCAATCGTACTGCGCATAGCATTTTCTCTGTGCTCTGCGCAGATGTGACTACCGGCAAGTGGTTATTCCTGAATCGCGAAGACAAACCTTTAGGCTCCTTCAAGAAGGGCTTTCAGCATGCCTGCAAGCGAGCGGGGATTGATGATTTGCGTCCCTACGATCTTCGCCACACCTTCGCAACGCGGCTTGCAGATAGGCTTGTTCCTATGACGCCGATCATTTCGACTCTCTTGGGCCACTCTACCAATCCAGCCGGATTCGGCCATGAATCCCGAATCACTACTGGCTACACGCACGCCACATGGGAAGCCATGCAAAATGCCGTAGACTCTTTAGAGTTCCCGCCGCCAGTTTTGAATGTTTCACAATGGGATTCAGGCAAAAGTCAGGCAAAGCGGGATGTTGAAGAGGATTCTGAGGAAGCAAGGGAGGTCGGTTAAGTGGTTGAGTTAGTTAAGGATAAAATGGTATAGGCGCGCGCGGATTTGAACCGCGGACCCCTACCGTGTCAAGGTAGTGCTCTACCCCTGAGCTACGCGCCTACAAGTTCAGAAATTCGCTTCAAATCAGATGAAAAAGCGATGGGGTAAAGTAACAAAGGGCTGCGATGAGTGTCAAGCAAGGAATCGGATGAGTAGTGTCATAGTTTAAGAGTCAAGAGCCTGTGTTTACCGGCCTCATATTTTCAAGTAGCCGATTACTACCGGATGCCGGGTTTATGCCTTAACTGCTCGCAGCAGCAGAGTTTTCCCATTCATCGTAAAGCATCTTCAGTCGCGCGTCCGCATTCTGGTAATCCTCGTTTAGAGATTGAAAACGGCGCGGGTCGCGCGCAATCTCCGGCTGCGAAAGCTGCTCGGAAATAGCCGCGAGCGTTCGCTCAGTATCAGAAATTTCGGCCTCGATTGTTTGCGCATCTCGCTGCTCTTGCTTATTACTCCCAGACTTACTTTTTGGAGTTTTGGCCCGATGCTTCTGCGCGTTGCGCTTCTCTCCCTGCACTACGCTCGGTTTCAAAGCTTCGCTTTTGGCGCTTCCGCCTGCATCCTCTTTCTCGCGTCGCGCAAGCATCCAATCGTGATACTCCGTGTAGTCGCCGTCGTAATGCTCAGCGCCGCCCGCACCGTCGAGCGCAAGAATCTGCGTGGCAACGCGATCCAGAAAGTAGCGGTCGTGGCTGATGGTGATGATTGTCCCTTGATATGCGTCCAGAGCTTCTTCTAAAGCCTCGCGTGAAGGAATGTCCAGATGATTAGTTGGCTCGTCCAGCACAAGCACGTTCACACGCGAGTAGATAAGCTTTGCGAGCGCCAGTCTTCCCTTCTCTCCCCCGGATAGATCGCGCACGTGCTTGTAAACATCTTCACCTGTGAAGAGAAATTTTGCCAGAAAGGAGCGCAACTCTCCCGCCGTTGCCGAAGGAAGCGCAACGCGGCGCAGTTCCATGATTATCTCGTTGCGTTCATCCAGATCGTCCAACTGCTGCGCGTAGTAGCCAACCTGAACTTTCGTTCCCCAGCGAACTTCGCCCGCGAGCGGCTGAAGCTTTCCAAGAACAGTTTTGACGAACGTTGTCTTGCCAGACCCGTTCGGGCCTATGACGCCAAGACATTCGCCGCGCCGCAAAGTGAAGCTGATGTTTCGGGCGAGAACTTTTCCCGTAAAGCCTATGTCAGCATCGAGCACGGTTAAGACTTGCGTTCCGGCGCGCTCGATTTCCTGAAGACGAAAGTCGCCAGCCGATTGCTCCAGGCGTACTGCGTCTACACGCTCAAGCTTTTCCAGCATCTTACGGCGCGACTTGGCCTGCTTGGTCTTCTGTCCGGCGAGGTTGCGTCGTATGAACTCTTCCGTTTTTGCTATTAACTGCTGCTGGTTCTCGAAGGCGCGCCGCTGAGCTTCTCTTCGCTCCTCGCGCTCGATTAAATAGTCTGAGTAATTTCCAGTGTAGCTCGATGCCTTTCCGTTTTCGAGTTCGATGATTCGGCGGCATGCGCGATCCAGGAAATAGCGGTCGTGGCTGACGATGACATAAGCGGATGGATAGGTCTGCAAAAATTCTTCCAGCCATTCGACCGCCGCTACATCCAGGTGATTCGTAGGCTCGTCTAGCAACAGAACATCAGGCTCAGCCAGTAGAAGACGCGCAAGTCCAAGACGGTTCTGCTGCCCGCCCGAAAGTTTCGCCGTCTCCATCTGCCAGCTATCACGGTCAAAGCCAAGCCCCTGCAATATCGCTTCCGCTTTGGCCGCGTATTCGAATCCGCCCTCGCGCTCGAACTCGTGCTGAAGCTCGCTGTATCTTTCCAGAATCTTCTCAAGCTCATCTGAAGCTTCAGCCATGCGATGCTCAAGCTCGTGCATTTCATGCTCTATCTGTTGCAGATGGCCGAACGCAGCGAGTGCTGCTTCATGAACTGTAAAATCGGCTTCAAAATGAACGTGCTGCTCCAGAAATCCCAAACGAAGACCGCGCGAGCGAACAACATCGCCGCTATCTGGCATCTCCTCGCCGCCGACCAGACGAAAGACAGTCGTCTTGCCCGCGCCGTTGCGACCAACCAGGCCCGCGTGCTCGCTCCTGTTTATCTGCAACGATGCGCCGCGCAGAACTTCCTGCCCAGCGTAAGACTTATGAATATCTGAGAGACGGAAAAGCATGGAAAGAAGTGATAAGTGATAAGTGATGAGAAAAAGCTTTTGTCTTATCACTTATCACTCATCACTCGTCACCGTCTTTATTATCTGGGCGATGCCTGTCCTGCCGGTCTGGGCGTCGCAGGCCGTGTTGGTTGAGACGTGTTCGCGGCTGACGGTGCAGGTGTTGTTGCTCGCGGCGAAGCCTGCGCGTGCGGCGAAGCTGAGGGCGTCGTTCGTGCGGTCGGGCTTAAAGTAGCGCCGGGCTGAACGTTTGCCGAAGAAGGCTGAGGCGCTGCTGTTGAAGAAGCAGGCGATGCGCCGGGACTTGCTGCCGGAGTTCCGGCGGGGCGCAGGCCGCTATAGTTCTCTGGATTGTTAAGCATCTCGTTGGCCAGATTGTTGACGACTTTCGCGTCAGCCATAGCAACTCTCAACAATGCGTCGGTGAGAATCTTCTTGCGCTGGTCCAGCAGTATGTTAGTGACCTGCTCGCGCACGCCCTGACTATCGAGCGTTAGATTCTCCGTCGCCAACTGCTTGCCCGTGAGTTTGAAGATGTACCAGCGTCCACGGAATTGAACAGGGTCGGTGATGTCGCCAACCTTTTTTGCCCCGAACAACTGGCCGATCAAATCTTGCGGAAAGCCCTCTCCTCTCAGGTCGTCTTCTGTAGCAAAGCCTATGTCGCCGCCCTGAGCATTGCTCTGGTCTTCGCTACGCGCTCGCGCAACTTGAGCAAAGTCGTTGTTCTGCAACTGAGTGTAAATTTCCTTGATCTTCTGTTGAGCTTCCTGCTCGTTCTTGGCGTCGTCCTGAAGCCCGTTGTCGCGCGGGTCTACCACTATCTCCGCAAGTCCAACTCCGCGCTGGCGCACAAACTGCTGCGGGTTGTTATGATAAAAATCTTCAACCTCGCGGTCGCTCACCTTGCTCTTGCTGGTCCACTTCTCTTGCAGCTTCTGTATAGCCAGGTCACGCCGCATATCGTCGCGCAGAGACTGCTCGGTCTTGTTCTGCTCGCGTAGTTGGCGCTGATACTGTTCGTCCGTCATCGCAGCCTGCTGCTTCAATTGATTAATTCTCTGCGTGACCTCATCCTCTGTGGGGACGAGCTTCTCTTTTTCGGCGCGCTGGTAGAGCGCCTCCTGCTGTATCAGGCTGTCGAGCACTGTGAGGCGCTCCTGCGCCATCTCCAGTTGCGACAACTGCGTTTCCTGTCCCTGATACTTCTGGTGAATGATAGTGTCAATCTCGCTCAGCATGATCGGCTTGCCGTTGACTGTTGCGGCGACGCCGGAAGCGCTGCCCGATCCGCCCTTGCTGCATGCGGCGAAGAAGGCCATTGACGCGAGGAGTAAAAGGATGACTGTTTGCTTAACTGCTCTATACACTTTTGCTTTCTGCTCCTTCAAATTAAGGATGATTGCTATTTAGGTTGTCGAAGTAGTCAACATGAATTTGAGTGGCATCTGAGGGATTTTCACCATCACAGGCACAGATTGCACAGAGAAATACGATCCTCTGGACAATCTAAGTGGCCTCTACGGTCTTCGGTGGTGATTCTCGACCCTCATAACACTTAATCCTGAATTGAACTACAGTAGTGCGTCAGTTTCAAATTATCGCTTCGATAAATACAGCATGAAAATTTCAAACTGAGCCACTATCTGAACTATTACCAACTTGACGATGCATGAAACCGTCTGCTATAAATTTTCGTTTCGCGTCCGCATAAAATTTGCGGCTATCAAAACAAGTGCGAGTCAAAACGCGCTTTTAGAATTCTCGGAGGTATTCAAATCATGGCAAAACGCTGCGAAGTCTGCGGCAAAGGCCCGCAATTCGGCAACAACGTCTCACACGCTAACAATCGCACCCCGCGCCGGTTCGACCCCAATCTTCAATCCATACGTGTGCAGCAGCCTCAGGGCGGCGTCAAGCGCATGAAGGTCTGCACCAGTTGCATCAAAGCGGGCAAGGTTGCTAAAGCAGCCTGACGTTTTCAAAACAACTTTTCAAACAAAAGAGCTACCGATGGTGCCTGTTCGATGACGAAAGCGCTGTTGGTAGCTATTCTTTTCCCACGTAAGCTATGACCTCGATCTCAACGCGAGCGTCGCGCGGCAGGCGAGCGGCCTGAACAGTCCCACGCGCCGGAGGGTTTTCCGGGAAGAAGCGACCGTAAACTTCGTTCATCGCGGCGAAATCGTCCATGTCCGCCAGAAACACAGTGGTCTTGACCACGTGATCGAGATCAGTCCCAGCCGATTCCAGCAGCGCCGCTATGTTCTTCAAAACCTGCTCAGTCTCTTCCGCTATGCCGCCTTTGACGAACTCGCCCGTCTCAGGGTTAATCGGAATCTGCCCCGAAGCGAAAAGGAGGTCGCCAGCGCGAATGGCCTGCGAATATGGCCCAATCGCCTTCGGCGCGCTCTCCGTCTTGATGATCTGCTTCACAGTGTGAAAATCCCTTTTTCTAACTACTGAAACAAACTAGGGATTCTAACAGAATTTAAGGGAAAAGCGAAAAGGCTGGCGGGTTATCGGGAAGCGGCCATCTGAATATAGAGTTGTTGCTAACTTTAAGCTACCCCCTGCAATCGCTCTACGTCGAGCACGCCGGGGACGTTTTTGATGGAGTTGATGACTTTATCCAGATGCTTTACGTCGAAGACTTCTACGGTGACTTCTATGCGACCGCGATCATCTGGCGCGACGGATGCCCGTGCGTCGCGTATGCCTGTCTTCATATCTGAGATTGCGCCCGTGATTCCTGCGATCATGCCTGTGCGGTTTTCCGTTGTTGCCAGGAGTTTGACGGCGTAAGCCGCCTTTTCAGGTTTGCCAGCCCACTCGACTTCTACTATGCGTTCGGGGTTGATCATCAGCGCCTGCACGTTCTTGCAGCTCGTTGAATGTACGGCCACGCCTTTGCCGCGCGTGATGTATCCGATGATCTCTTCGCCGTGAAGCGGATTGCAGCAGCGCGCACGCTGTACCAGCAGATCGTCAACGCCGCGAACGACGATGGCATCGTCGCCCATGCGTATGAGACGCTTGACGGCCTGCATGCCTGTGCGAAGCCTTGATTCTTTTCTGGTATCAAGCTCCGCGAACTTTTCCGGGCCGAGATATTTGGCGATGATGTTGCGAGGCACGAGTTTGCCGTAACCAATCGCTGCCAGAAGATCGTCAACACGACCGTAGCCGTAATCGTTCGCCACGTGCTTGAACTCCGCGTTGTCGTCGGTCAGAACTTTTTTAGGCGAGAGTTGAAAGCGCGTAGCCTCTTTCTCGAAAAGTTTTCTTCCGATTTCAATCGATTCGGCTCGCTGCTGCTCTGAGACCCAGTGGCGCACACGGTTGCGCGCGCGCGAGGTTGCGATAAAGTTGAGCCAGTCGCGCGAAGGATGCACGTTCGGATTGGTCAGAATCTCAACGACATCGCCATTCTGAATCTGCGTCCGAAGCGGAACCATTCGCCCGTTGATGCGCGCGCCCGTGCAGGTGTTCCCCACTTCCGAGTGGATCATATAAGCGAAATCAACCGGCGTTGCGCCGCGCGGCAGTTGAATTACTTTGCCCATAGGCGTGAAGGCGTAAACGTCTTTCGGATATAGGTCTAACTTCAATGAATCCAGAAAATCTTTAGAATCATTTACCTCCTGCGTCCATTCGACGAGCGAGCGCAAGACTCTCAACGCATCGTCGTCGTCGCGCGCCCCCCGTTTTCCTTCCTTGTACTTCCAGTGCGCGGCCAAGCCCTCTTCCGCTATCTGGTGCATCTCTTCCGTGCGAATCTGAACCTCGAAAGGTTGCCCCTTAGAGCCTATTACCGAAGTGTGAAGCGACTGGTAGAGATTGTCGCGCGGCGTGGCTATCCAATCTTTGATACGACCGGGCACAGGCTTCCAGGCATTGTGAACCACGCCGAGCGCCGCGTAGCAGTAGCGAACCTCGTTCGGCGTGATGATGCGCGCAGCTACAAGGTCATAAACCTGATCAAGGGTGATGGCTTGCGCTCTCAGTTTTTTCCAGATCGAATAGAGGCGTTTGACGCGCCCTTCGATGCGAACATAAGGGACATCCTCATCGTGCATCTTGATTTCGATGCGCTCGGTCATCTCTTTAAGTAACGCTTCGTTTTCGGGGCGGCGCTTCTCCAGTTGCGCGGCAATCTCGCGGTAGTCCTCTGAATGAAGATGCTGGAAAGCCAGGTCCTCAAGCTCGCCGCGCAGTTTGCCCATGCCCAGACGGTGAGCTATGGGCGCGTAGATGTCCATCGTCTCCTGCGCTATGCGACGACGCTTCTCTGGTCTGAGGAATTGAAGCGTGCGCATGTTGTGCAGGCGATCCGCGAGTTTCACAAGAACAACGCGCACGTCGTTGACCATAGCGAGCAGCATCTTGCGAACATTTTCCGCCTGCTGCTCTTCGTGCGAGACGTTGCTTATCTGCGCGATCTTCGTAAGACCGTCAACCAGTTGCGTCACCTCGTCGCCGAAATACTGTCGAATCGTGTCCAGATCAACCAGCGTGTCTTCGACCACATCGTGAAGAAGTCCGGTCGAAACGGATACGGAGTCCAGGCGCATGTCTGCCAGAATGTTTGCCACCTCAAGCGGGTGCACAAGGTAAGGCTCGCCCGAAGCGCGCACCTGTCCCTTGTGCTCGCGCGCAGAAAAGAAGTAGGCGCGGCGCAGCAAATCCAGATCATCCTCCGGATGATTCCGCCTGACCTTTTCTACTATGTCTTCGATGCGAATCATAAAAAAGCAGAGGTTAGATGTCAGAGGTTAGAGGTTAGTAAAAAGGTTTTCACTGACCTCCAGCCTCTTGCCTCTGACTTCTGATTATACCAAAAAGGTGATGCCCGGCCAGAAAGCCGGGCATCACTCGCGGTCGAAAGGGGTTGTTTCTATTAACGATGTTCGCCCGAAGCGCCGTAGGGCGGGCATTAACCGGCAGGAGGTGAAGGCCGCGTGCGTTGCTGCTCCTGTTGCCGCTTCTGCTTGGCTTCGTTCAAGCGCGTGGTCTCGTTCTGCGCATCGTTAGCCTGCTTCTGGTATTCCGCCTTCTGGTCAGCCTTGCCGTCCATCTCGGCTAATTTGGCAAGCTCAAGCAAGATGTTTGTCTTGTAAGACCATGCAGACTCGTTGTTCGGGTCCAGGCTGATGGCCTTGTTGGCGTATTCCAGACCGAGCGTTGCGCATTGCAAAGCCGTATTGAAGTCGTCTGCGTTCTTAGGCTTCTGGTAGATAATCAGTATGTGGCCGTTCTGGTTCTGGTTCTTCTTGTTATCGGGCAACTCTGTAATCTTATACGAGCAGTCCCACTGCTTGCTGGCGAGCACAGTGAAAGCCTCAGCGCGTTTTGCCGGATCAACAGAATCTTGATTTGCGCGCTGCAATATCCACTGCCGTTGCTCATCATCCTGTTTGAGCGCGCCCAGCAACGCAGCAATCGCTTTATAAGCCTCTTCGTTATTTGGATCAACCGCCAGCAGTTGCTTGTAAGCGTTAATAGCGTTGCGCGCTATCTGCTGATTTTCGGGCGTGTCCACTCCGGGCTTGTACTGCGCGTGGATTGTGCGCGCCACAAAAGAGGGCGCTGTTTTGTTGGTTGGATCGAGTTCTGCGGCTCGTTTGGCGTGCTCCTCGGCCTCGGCGAAATGCCCCTCGCGGTATGCGCGCGCGCACTCGTTCAACTCATTCTTGGCGCGTATTCGGTTGATAACCGCGCATCCGGGCGTGACCGAAAGCACGACCAAGATCAAGAGGGCGACCCTGGCTTGAGAGAGTTTCATCCTTTTCCTAGCCCCCATTAGTGAGTGATGAGTGATGAGTGCAGAATGATGAATAAGAAGAGATTTCTTTAATTCATCACTTTGCACTCATCACTCATCACTGCTTTATTGTAGATCGTCAATTTGTAAACCGACAGGCGTTGCGCCCGCGCCCTTGATTGCGTCAATGACTTTCACGACCGTGCCATACTGCAAAGCGCGCGGGGCTTTGATAAAGACGGTCTTCTCTATGCGATCCTCTTCGGGCAGATCGCTTCTGGTCTCCATGCCCGTCCTGTAGGCGCGATCAACCTTGCGCTGCTTGAACAGTGTGTCTAGCCGCGTGCTGAGTGGGCCTGTGTCCGAGACCGAACCCATATCCTCGTTGTTCAGCTTGAGCTTCCCGTCCGGGCTGATGAAGACTACAAGCGTTAGCGGGTTGGGCTTGATCTGGCTCAAGTCCTGATTCGGGTCCGGTTCCGAAGGAATCTTGGTCTCGAAGCGACTGGGCTTGAGCGGCGTAACCACCATGAAGATGATCAGCAGAACGAGCAGCACATCGATCAGAGGAGTGACGTTAATATAGGGCACGGCCTTGTCGCCGCCGCCTGCACTCATTCCCATAACTCTTAACTCCTAATTATAATTTCAAAGAGCGGGCGCAATACTTCGTTAGCGTTGCAACCCGCTTTCGACTTAACCTTGCGCGGCAGGAGCAGCAGGAGCAACGGCTGCGCCCTTCTTCTTCCTGTCGGCAACCAGACCTATGCGGTCTATGCCCTGCTTGCGTATGACGTTGATTACATCAACGACAAATCCGTAAGAGACTCCGATTCCGCTCTTAACATAGACGATTCGCTCTGCGTCCGATTTGTTCTTCAT
>DATHJK010000352.1:0-6851 GCA_035316225.1 Pyrinomonadaceae bacterium | reverse complement strand
CGCCTCTCGCTCGTATGCCATAGCTTTAACTGTGTCCCCGGTCGAGAGCGCGTCTTCCGCGTCCCACATGGCGCGTATGGCGTAGATCATGTCGCGCACAGAATTCGCTGCGCCGTGCGGAGGCTCTGGGATTCCGTGATTGTGTACTTCGACGCGCTCATCCTCTGCCGCATGCACCTGATCTTCCACGCTCTGCGGCGCTGCGGCGGCCATAGGGTCTTCGTGCCCTGCCTCGCCTTCGATGCTGATGTAATCGTTGAATGAATTTTTGAAGTCGCGCTGGTCTGCCGCTATCTCATTCGAGCGGTGCATCAACTCTTCGTGCGAGAGGCGCGCTCGCTCATTGTGAAGCTTCTGCGTGTTGTTGAGTATGATGCGCTCGCTCAAAAGAAACTCGCCAATCTGATTAGGTCTGAGGTCGCTCAAATTCAGTTTCACCTGCTCCGGCCCTTTTATGGCGATTGCGAGACCTGCGGAGCGCCCCGTGCCGGAAGCCTGCGGGTTGCGATCCCTCACTTCAATCCAGAAGACCAGAGTGTCGCCGGGCTGCACATCCAGTTTGGTGAGATCGAGCGAAGCCGCGCCGCGCCACTCTCGCGCGCTCGCGCGTTCCACCTGTCCGAGCGGGACTTCGCCGCTAGTGAACTTCGCAGCGTCGCCCTCGCCTCGACTCTTGATGTACTTGAGAGCGGCGCTGGCAAGCCCCAGATCGTCGCGTGCGCTCCACCTGACCGCGACGGGAGCGTTCGGCACTTCGCGCAGCAATTGATCGCTCTGCGGCTCTGTGATTCGCGCTTCGGGCGGAGAGTCCACGTAAACTTCAACTGCGCGCACATACGGCGCAGGCGCGAGACGCTCGTCTGCCATGACGCGCGCTTCCAGTGCGCCGCTGGTGCTCGCAACGAAGCCGCCGCGATATAGTCCATCGCCCAGCGAGCGCATCGCATTCTTCGCGCCGTTGAAAGCGAGTTGTGCGCCCTCGATTGGCCCTGTGGCGCGCATGTCAACTTCGACGGTTGATCCGGCGAGCGTTCTGATAGGCGCATCGCCCTGCGGCTCTTCGACGCCGAGGCCGGAATACGCCGGAGCAATAACGCGCACCCTGACTTCATCAACGGTCACAACTGCGCTCGACTCATCATTACCAGCACCGCTTGCGCCCGTTCCTGTGCGTCCCCTTTGTTCATCAGGAGTTAGTGCGAATATGCGAACGGCTTCGCGCGCGAACGCTACCGGGAAAGCCATGCGCAGCGCAAGAGTAAGCAGCAGTAGAAGGATTAAGACCATAGAGCCGCGCGCTGCCCAAACGCGCGGCGCTACTTTTCTTTCATCAATCAAGGACAGAGCGTGGCGCGCCTGATTTTCAAGACGGGCGAGCATGTAGGCGGGCTGCGATTCGGACTCTGCGCTTTCTGTGAATGCGACCAGCGTGTTCTCTCTGCTCCGGCTTGCGCGCTCAACTACGCGCGCCGCTTCAATCATTCTGCGCTGACGTACGACCGTCCAGACTGCCCGCGCTATAAGGATGGTTGCGGCGCACAGTACGGGGATGACCAGCGCTGCGCGCAGGCCGCGTCTGAGCGATAGAAAACTGTCTGCGACGGCCAGTAGAGTCAGCAATGAAAGCGCGCCCGCCAGAGTGAAAGACGCTTCGGCGCACGCCCTTATCAATCGGCGCTTGAAATCCAGGCGCGCGAGAGCGGCGAGCACGTCAGAGTGTCGCGCTTCATCGCGTGTGTCGATTCTGATTGCAGGGTTCGCTGTGCTCATCAGGCTGAAGCTTCTTCGCCGGAAGTTTCGCTCAAAATATTTCTAGCGCGCTGCCGTTTGAATGCGTAGAAAAGCTCGGCCACCAGCAGCAGAAATGCCGCACCCAGAAAATAACGCCAGGCATTGCTTCGTTGTTCCAGATTCGTGCCGCGCTCATCCCCGTTAACCTGCGATTGATTATTTCCCGCGCCTTCAAGATATTTTTTAATCTGCTCTGCGCTGGCAAGCTCGCGCTCCGATTCGGAGCCGGGAGAGTTGAAAGCAAGAAAGTGAAGTGCGCCGCTACCGGTTTCGAGCCTGAAGACTCCCGGCTGCGCGAAAAACTTTTGCGGCGAAGCCATCAACTGCCTTGCCTTCGCAGAAAATTTATTACCTCTTGAATCCGTCACCCTTACATCCTCGTCCGGCGCTATGCTCAATATAAGCGGCTCGCCCAGTGTGCGCGCAATTGGCTCGCGTGCTTCCGTACTGGAACGCAGGATTGATGAAGCCAGAGCGGGCAGAGCCGGAGAAAGTCCTAGATTGCCGGATGCTCTATCTGGTGAAGCGCCAAGAATCAGGATATTGCCGTCGCCGATTCTGGAAGCCAACGATGCCGCAGAATTATCGTTCCATCTAATCAAGACAGAAGCAGAATCCCGACTGGAAAGTGAAAAGCCCGCGCGAATCTCTACCGCGCGCAGTCCAGCGCGACTGTTATCGTCCAGCGAGCTTACTTGAGGCGCGCCTTCGTCAATCGCCCCGAAACTGCGCGATTGATTCGCAAACCTGCTCAAACTTGTAAAAGGAAGCGCTGAGCCTTGCCCGGTCGAAGCGAAAGCGCTCCATGCGTCCGTATCAAGCTCGCGCGCTAGAAGCATCCAGACAGTTCCCCCTGCGCGCGCGTAATCGGCCAGAATTTTGATGTCGTCCGCTCGCGGTGAGCCTTGCAATGTGACGACGACGAGAGAGAATTTTTTAAGCTCTTCAGCGTCGCGCGGCAGTTCTCGCTGAGCACTCAACTCCGTTCGCGTCGTGCCATTGGAACTCAATGCCGATTCCAAAGCCGCGCGCAGGAAGATACTAGCGTCAGCATCCGATTCAACCAGCAGCGCACGACGCTCGCGCGGCAGCGTGAACGCAAAGTAGCGCTCGTCGTCGGCGTCGAAATCGTCCGGCTCCAACGCGCTCAAGTGCCCTGTTACCTGTCCATTCTCTTCCGTCTTCCACTCTATGCCGGAGCCAGCGCCCGCCGCCTGTTCAATAGCCCAACGGTTGCGCGCTCCGCTTCTTCCATCTTCGCCTGCGACGATTTCATTGGCAGAGACTTCGACGCCATGCTCCGTGCGCGTGACCTCTTCGTCCGCCAGAAAAGCGTTGCGTTCTATCGTAGCGCCGGTCGGATAGGCCACAACCTGCGCGTTTCTCTCATCAGGTTTACGCGCTCCCGCCAGTCCCGATTGCTGAAAATCCGAAATCAGATCAATCTCGCCTGAAGCTTGCGGCGCTGGCGGCAGCATCTCGTTCGCAGCCCGTATGGCAGCAGCGTAATCCACAGAACCGCTCGAAGGCTGATACTGTTCTATAGCTTTCGCCAGCAGGTTGCGCTCCGCCGTCAAAGGCGCAAGCACCGAAGAGTTATTCGTGAAAGAGACGATGGCGGCCTGGTCATTCGTGCCGAGTTTGTTGACGATGCTGCGCGCCTGTTCGCGTGCCGCCTCAGTTCGCCCGCGAGCGCGCATGCTGAGCGAAGCATCAATGAGAATAACGCGATTGTGCTTCTGGCTTGCGCGTGAAACTATCAACGGGCGAGCGAAGCCGATCACAAGCAACGCAAGCGCCGCCACGCGCAACATGAGCAGCAAGGGTTCACGCACGCGGCGCAGGCGCAACTTGAAACTCGGCGTTTCCCGCAAAAATCTCAGCGACGGAAAATCCAGACGCCTTGCGTTCCGCCTCGCCAGCAAATGTATGACGACCGGCAGCGCAAGCATAGAGAGCGCGACCATTGCTATAGGAGATAGAAACGACATGATATAAGGCCGTGAATAGTGAATCGTAAATCGTGAATAGAAAAAAGCAGTGACAAGTGATAAGTGACAGGAAAGAAGAAGTGTTGAGTGATAAGAAAAGACATCTAGCTCTTTCTTATCGCCTATCACTGTTCTCTTCTATTCACGATTTACGATTCACTATTCACGAATTTGCTTTCCTGCGCCTCAAATAAAGAGCGAGCGCTTTGTCCAGCGGCTCTGCGGTGTCCAGTTCTGCATAGTCTGCGCCCGCGCGCTCGAATTCAACGCGGTAGAACGAGCGCATCTCTTTTATTCTTTCGACGTAAGCTTTTCGCACGCGGTCGGCGTCGGCCATCAGGCGCTCGCCTGTTTCAAGGTCGCGGAATTCATAAAGGCCGCGCTGGTCTAACTTCTTCTCTGCATTGTCTAGCAGGTGAAAGACTATGAGGTCGTGGCCCACGCGGCGTATGCGCGCGATTGCTCCGACCACGTTCTGCGGCTCGTCGTATAGGTCTGAGATTAGAATGACCAGCCCGCGCCGCTTCCAGTGCGCGGCCTCGCGCAGCAGAGTCTTGCCAATCTCAGTTTCGCCTTCGGCATTCTGGCGATCAAGCGCTGCAAGAATGCTCAGCAGGTGTCGCTCGCCCCCGCGCGCAGGCAATCGCTCGTGAACACGATTGCTGAATGAGATAAGCCCTACGCGGTCGTTCTGTCGCGTAGCAAGATAAGCGAGCGCAGCCGCAAGATAGCGCGCGTAATCCATCTTGGTCACTTTACGCGGCGCGTAATTGAGCGACCCGCTCACGTCCACTAGAAGACGCACGGGCGCGTTCGTCTCCTCCTCGAACTCCTTAACGTAGAGCCTGTCTGTGCGCGCAAACACGCGCCAGTCAATCCGCCGCATCTCGTCGCCGAAGATGTACGGCCTGTGCTCCGCAAACTCCTGCGACAGCCCGCGATACGGACTCTTATGAAGCCCGATCAAAAAACCCTCCACCACCGTGCGCGCAATCAAGTCCAGGCGACCGATTGAAGCGAGAACAGAAGGGTCAAGTAAGCGTTCAGACATAAGATTCAGAGGTCAGAGGTCAGAGGCCAGAGATTAGTGAAAAGAGTTACTGACCTCTAACCTCTAACCTCCGACCTCTATTTCTTACCTTGCGAAGTATCCTCTTTTCGCTCTGGCTTGCAGTTCAGGGCGCTGCTTTATGCTCACAGCTACGTCGCGCCATGTGCCGTCGCGCTGGCTGTTCGTCGGGCGGTAGCCGATTGAATAGACCATTCCGAGGTTGTGTATCACCTGCTCGTAAACTCTCTTCAAATCTTCGAGGCGGCGAGCCTGATAGAGTAGACTCCCGCTCTCTTCGGCAAGTTGCGCCAACTGTTGTCTGGCTAAAGCGTAGGCAGATGGCAACACGCGATGCTGCTTGACCATCTCTCGCTCGGTGTCCAGATAAACGGGCAGCACTATCGCGTCAGAGTTGCGAATCGTCTTAAGCAGCTCGTCGAAACTCGTGCCGGAGCCTGCGCCCGGAACATCCGGCAAAGCGTTATCAACTCCGTCGGTCATGGCTATTATAGCGGTGCGGCGCACATGCTGTGTCTCGCGGTCAACGACTGCACGCAGCACGTAATCGAGCGCGTCCCAGAAATTCGTACCTCCACGCGGCCTCTCAATCTTACTGATACGTTTTTTCAGCGCATCACGATCCGTCGTCAACCGGGAAACGAGCACAGGCACGTCCGTGAACGTGACAATGGCTATTCGATCTCCCGGACGCGACGCTTCAACAAAGCGTCGCGCGCTCTTTTTCACCAGACTCAACTTATTTTCGGTGGAGCCGGAGAGGTCTAGCAGCAACACAAGGTCGAAGGGCGCTTCCGCCGAGGCGAAGAAGCTAATCTCCTGCGGCTGGCCGTTTTCGTAGACCGTGAAATCTTCCTGGCGGAGCGCGCCGGTTTCTGCGGAAGAGTTTCGGCTGATGACGCTCACGTTCAGATTAACAAGGTCTGTATCAACGTGAAGGGTCTCTACGACATCGCCCGGCGGCGTGGGCTGAGGCTGAGCATCGTTGTTCTGCGCGCGAACATTCAAGGCAAAAGAAAGAAGGTAGAAGGAACAAGTGAGGCTGAAAACTTTTAATAGAAACGCAGTCTTTCCCTTTACCTTTTGCCCTCTACCTTTTGCCTTCTTAGTTAGCATAGTAGCCGCGTTTGCCGCGCGCGACGGCGTTGGGGCGCGAGACAACAACCCGGATTGATCGCCAGCGACGGTCGCGCGCCTTATTCGTCGGAGTGTAGGAGAGACTATACACAGTGCCGAGGTCAGCGACAACGCGCTCGTATGCTCCGGCCAAATCCTCAAGCCGCTCTACTTCATAAAAAATTCCGCCGCCCGCCTCGGCCAACTCTTTCATGCGGTCGTGCGCCAGATCGAAAGTTTCATCCTGCACGTCTAACTGGCTCAGCGGCTCGTAAGTAGTATCGAGCCAGAGCGTGTAGAGCACGCCGTCAAACTCGCGCACGCGCGACAATAGTTGCTGGTAATCAATCGCTGAGCCGTCGCCTTCAACATTCGGCAACACGCTGTCCAGCCCGTCGCTCATCAACACGATTGCGTTCCTACGGGAGTTTCCTGCGTCGCGCGTCACCTGCTCGATTGCGAAAGCGAGCGAGTCGTACAGTTTCGTGCTTCCCTTCGGCTGTTCGATTAAGTTGATGCGCTCTCGCAAAGCCGCGCGGTCATCCGTCAAACCGGAGATAATGACAGGCGCGTTGGCGAAAGTGATTATAGCTATGCGGTCATTTGGGCGCGCGGCGTTCACGAATCGAAGCGCCGCTCCCTTGATTAAATTCACCACCTCGCGCGACGAACCCGAAAGGTCAATCAGCAGCACAAGGTTGAAAGGCGCTGCGGAAGACTCAAAGCGCGCAATCTGCTGCTCAGCGCCCTCTTCGTACAATCTGAAATCGTTCTGCGTGAGGCCGGTCAGCCCTCGATTCGTGCTGCGGTCAACGACGTTCATGTTCACCGTCACAAGCTGCGTGTCAACGCGAATCACGTCGCCTTCGTCCACGTCCTGCGGC
>DATHJK010000351.1:0-2930 GCA_035316225.1 Pyrinomonadaceae bacterium | reverse complement strand
GAAGATGGGAAGAGGCCGCTTTCTATCTTCATCGAACAACCCTTCAGCCGCAAGACGCTCGCGCAACTGCTCGAACGCCACGCGCAGAGCGCCCGCACCAACGGGGTCAAGCCCCTCTACCATCAACTCGTAATCGCCGCGCGGCTCGTAAACCGTTAGACGACCGCGCGCACGCACCTGAAGACCGTCCGAAGGTCGAAAGCGTATCGCGCGATTCGTGCCGCGAAAGCAACTGGCGCGCAGTTGCGAAAACTCGTCCTTGATTGTGAAGTACCAGTGGCCTGACGCAGCAATTTTGAAGTTTGAGATTTCGCCCTCGACCCACACCGAGCGAAAGCGCGATTCGAGCGAGGCGCGCACCTGTGCATTCAACTCCGTCACGGAGAGCGGTCGCCGCTCGGTCTCGTCAAACAGCGATTGCAGTAGCGGATGAGTCATACTTCAGGGATGAAGGATGAGGGATGAGGGATGAAAAGTAAACCCCTGAATGGAGCTTTTTTCATGAGAATCGCCGCCGCAGGGGGAGATGGAGTGAATTGCAGTTGAGGGTATGGAACGTTGCGTTCACCACCGAAGGCACCGAAGTACACTGAGATTACACAGAGAAGATAAAAGTATTTGAGATTTCAGATTTCAGATTTGAAATCCTCTGTGCTTCCTCCGTGCTCTTCGGTGGTGAATCTTAACTTTCATACACCCAACTGAGAATTGCTCTGGATTCTAGCCTGAATTTTACGTCATCACTTATTCTGAGAAGGATAGGCAAGGCCGCCCGCGTAGTAGCCCCTGCGGTGAACCACGCGCACGCGCTGGCGTCTGAGATCGGGGTTGATGATTTCTATCTCTACGCGGTGAAACGAATCGTCCGGGCGGTCGTCCGAGGGCGCGTAAGTGATTACGAATTGAGAACGAAGAGTTTGTTGAATCTGCGCGAGCGCGTCGCGCATCTCGTCGTCGGTCTTTGGGAAAAAGGCCAACCCTCCGGTCGCTTCCGATAGATGTCGAAGCACATCCTGATTCTTACGCACGCGCGCGTCCTCTCCGACTCCTATGCTGTAAACGGCAACGTCCGATCTCAAAGCTCTCTCTATGACCTCGCTCATCTTCTTCGTGCTGCCAGCGTCCTCTCCATCCGTAAGCAGAATGATGGCGCGACGCGCCTCAGCCGGAGAGCTTTCCAGCACCTGATCGCACGCGAACCAGAGCGCATCCCAGATTGCAGCGCCGCTCCGAGGGGTCGCACGCGCGCCTCCACCACGCGCATTCGAGTTTCTGCCCGGCTGAGCGCCCGCAACCCTCATGCGCTCCAGAGCCGCGCGCGCATCACCCACGTTGTTCGTCAAATCCTGCTCCAGATGTGCCTGACCAGCGAACGAGATAACGGAAGCGTTGTCTCGTTCGGGTTGAACCGTGCGGCCAAGAAACGCTGCGACAGCCGTTCGCTCCTGAGCCATAACTCTGTTCTGCGACGTGCTGGTATCAACCAGGATTGCGAGCGAGAGCGGAAGGTTCGGCTCAGGCTTGAGAGTGAAATTTCTCTGCGCCACGCCCTCGTCTGTGACGCGCACGTCATCCTGTCTCAGCGTCTTGACCACACGCATTCCTTCGGAAGCCGTGAACACTATTCTGGCTTGACCGGGAAGCGGCAGTTCTTCCCCTGCGGCGTGACGCGCGCCCGCACGCTCAACCATGCCTGTGCCTGACTCGCCCTGATTCTGAAGTGCGTTCGAGTTGTTGGCGTTTCCGGTTTGCGTGAGCGAGGCGACTTGCGGCTCAGGCGCGCGAGTGCTGCGCGTGAGCAGCCAGCTAAAGAAGAGAGAGGCCGCGAAGAATGCCCCTACGATGTACGCGATTCGTTTCGGGGGAGACATAGATTGTTCTCTACCTTCGTCAGGTTCTAGTAGAACAATATCTTATTTCAAGGCGTTGCGACGTTCACAGCCGTGCTCAACCGCACGCTTGCGCCCTCGCGGTTGGTTCGTATTCTGATGCGGCGCTCGCTCGCAGCGCTCGCGTCCGACAGGTAAGTTATGGTGTAGGCCGTGCGCAATTGTGTAACAACGTCGTCGTAAGCCTTCTGCAAATCCTCTATGCGCTTGATTGAATAAAAGATTCCGCCCGATGCGTCCGCCAATCTCTGGCCTTCTTCGGCAGCGCGCGAAGTTATAGTCAGGTAGCGCGTGCGCAGCGGGTCAAGAGTTAGATTAGGTTGCGGCACGCTTGATTCTGGAATCAAGCCCGAAGGGACGTAAAGCGGGTAGACGAGCGCGCCGGACTCACTCAACGCTTCGAGCACTGAAGGGAAAGGCACGAAAGATTTGTTGTCGTCGCCGTCACTCATCACAACGATTGCTGTTCTCTCGCCGCGCAGAGGCTTCAAGGTGTCAACGAGCACGTAGGCCAGCGAGTCGTAAAGCGCTGTGCCGCCTCCGGCCTGAATGTCGTTCAAGCGATTGAAGAGCAACGTGCGATCTGTAGTGAAATTCGAGATGACCTGTATGTCGTCGCGGAAAGAAATAATGGCTATGCGATCCTGCGGGCTGACGGTGCCTAAAAAATCGCGCGCGGCCTTGCGTATGAAGTCAATCCTGTCCTCGACGCTGCCCGAAACGTCCAGCAGCAGCACGAGGTTGAAAGGCGCGCTGGTCGGCGCAACTTCCGTCACTCGTCGCTCCTGCCCGTTCTCGAATACCGTGAAGTCGGAAGAATTGAGGCCGCCGATTGCTCGACCATGACGGTCTGTGACGCTGGCGTTGACGCGAACCAGTTGCGGCGCGATGTTGGTAACGGCGGTGCCGGAAGAACGATGCGAGGCGAGCGTAGGTTGAATCTGTCTAGCAGGCAAAGTCTGTTCGTAATCGCCGAAGAAGCGCGGACTGACTTTGCGTATGGCGTCAATCAGGTCTGTATTGCCGCTGCGAACTATTGCG
>DATHJK010000350.1:0-7876 GCA_035316225.1 Pyrinomonadaceae bacterium | reverse complement strand
CTCAACTATCGAGCGAATATCACCCGGCAAATCTTCTTCGAGCGCATCCTTGTAGTTGCTGACGGCGGAATCTTCGCCGCGCTCGCACTCGGAGATTATCGCCCCCTCGTCCTCGCCCGTCACGGCAGACTTGATGTCAATCCACCCGCGATGCAGAGCGGCGACGGTGCTGCCGGACTTTTCCGGGTCTCCGCCAAGTCTGAGAACTTCGTTCTGCAACTCGCCCGCGAACTGTGCGCGCTGTTGCGAATAGGTATGAAAGAGCGTCTTCAACTCGCTCCGCTTCACACCGTCGGCGGCGGTTTGAAAGCCGTTCTGCCCGTCCTTACACGTCTCGATTAAATTGTTAAGCGTAGAGATTACCTTGTCGTTATCCACTCCCATTGATCGTCTCCCTTTGAATAGTTGTTGATTAAGGTTAGGGGGCTTAATTTCAAAAGCTACTTACGTAATTCAGTAGCTGACCGGATTTGCGGCTGGGCCACCGCGACCGAGCGCGAAAAATTTGACGAGCAAAAGCCCTGCTATGAAGCCGCCTATGTGAGCGGCATACGCAACGCCTCCACCGGCCTGCGGCCCTCCGCCTAGCGCACCGAAACTTTCAACCAACTGCAACACGAACCACAGACCGATTGCCACGTAAGCGGGAACGGTCGTGAACACGCGCAACAGGAGTACGCGCACCTTATTGCGCGGGAATAGCAATATGTATCCGCCCAGTACCCCGGAGATTGCGCCGGATGCGCCGAGGCTTGGAATGTACGGGTTCGCCCCGAACAGAATCGTCGAGAAGACCTGCATGAGCGACGCTATCAAGCCGCAGACCAGGTAGAAGATTAAATACCTCAAGTGTCCGATTCGGTCTTCAAGGTTGTCGCCGAAAATCCATAGGAAGAGCATATTCCCAAAGATATGCATGATGCCGCCGTGCATGAACATAGAGGTCAGCAGCGTCAGATAGACAGAGCCGGGCGTTGGCTGAAGATCAATCCTGCCAACCTCCGCGCCCGCCGACCCCTGTATGATGACCGGGCGTGCAATATCTCGCCCCGTCACTATCTCCTCCGGCACGGTCGAGAACGCATACGTGAAGCGGTCGTTCGACCCCAGCCCTTGCAGAAAGACGAAGACGAGTATGTTTATAGCTATGAGCAGGTAGTTCACAAAGGGCGCGGTCGCACGCCCCGTGTTATCGTCGCCAAGCGGAAAAATCATCTACTCTTCTCTCCTATCCACAAGATTACATGCCCACGATTTACGAAAGTGTCGCGCGAGGGTGAAGAAAGCAGCGCAGAATGCAGAGTGATGAGTGATGAATTAAGAGCTTTTCGTTCTGCACTCTGCACTCCGCATTCATCACTGCTTTTCATTGTTCTCCATGCGCGGCGGCCTCTGCGAATGCAATCTCGCCAGCTTTCAGGTCAAGCTCGACCTCGCGCGCAGTGCCGAAAGCTTTTGCGCGCTCGTCATCGAACTCGCCCTCCCACCGGGCGATAACAGCCGTCGCAAGGCAATTGCCAATGACGTTGACGCTGGTGCGTCCCATGTCCATCAGTTCGTCAATGCCGAAGATGAGGCCAACGCCGATTGTCCCTATGTCGCCCGGCAGGAAACCGCTGAGCGTTGCGAGCAGTATGACCAGAGCGGCGCGCGGCACGCCCGCCACGCCTTTCGATGTCACCATCAGGGTGAGCATCATGATTATCTGCGAGCCGAACCCCATGTGCTGCCCCGTTGTGGTTTCGGCTGCCTGCGCTATGAAGACCGAAGCCATGGCAAGATAGAGCGTCGTCCCGTCCAGATTGAAGCTGTAGCCCGTAGGCATAACGAAACCGACGATGCGCGGCGGAACACCGAATCGCTCCATCACCTCCATAGCTTTCGGCAGAGCCGATTCGCTGCTAGTCGTCGCAAACGCAATCGTCGCAGGCTCGCGCACCGCGCGTATAAACTGCATGACGGGTATGCGCGCAACCAGCATAACGAGGCCGAAAACAACTGCTACGAAGATGGCAAGAGCCAGGTAAAGCCCGCCGATGAGTTTGCCGAAATTGAGTAGAACCTTTGGCCCCTGCCCCGCGATTGTGTGAGCCATCGCAGCGCCCACGCCTATGGGCGCAAACATCATCACGTAGCTAGTGAACCTGAACATTATCTGCGAGAGGCTCTCGCATGCGCGCAGGATTGGCCTTCCCTTTTCGCCTATGGCTGAAAGAGCCATAGCAAACAGAACGGAGAACGCGACGATTTGAAGCACGTCGCCTCGCACCATCGCGTCCACGATGCTGGACGGGAAGATGTGCGTGATGATGTCGCTGAAAGATTGCGCGTGCGTCTGCTGAATCTGCGTAACCGAGCTTGCATTCGCGGCCAGCACAATGCCTGCGCCCGGCCTTATAAGATTCACGACGCCCAGGCCAATGAAGAGAGCAGCGGTCGTAACAATCTCGAAATAGACGAGCGCTTTGACGCCCATGCGCCCGACTTTTTTCAGATCGCCGCCGCCCGCTATGCCTACAACCAGAGTAGAGAAGACCAGCGGCGCTATGATTGACTTGATTAGATTGAGGAAGATGTCGCGCAGGAAATAGATGGCATTGCCCCATTCGGGCTTGAGCCATCCCAGGAATCCGCCCAGCACCAGACCAATCAGAATCTGCGTCGTAAGCTGTGGGCGATACCAGGGCCGACGCCCGTACTCCCTAGCCTCTTCCTTCAATCTCTTTTCGTTTACTTCAGCCATTTAATAAAGCGATGAATGCAGAGTGCAGAGTGATGAATCAAAAGCTATTCTGTCTTTAATTCATCACTCTGCACTCTGCATTCATCATTTCCTTCACCTTCCCCATCTCAATTTGTCTCGCAAGACCTCGAAATAGTTTCTGTTGGTCGGCTGCACAAGGTTGAATGTCGTGCGGCTCTTTCGGATGCGAACGCTGTCCTCCATTTTCAAGGGGAATCCGACCTGCCCGTCCAGCGTGAGCGCGACATCTTCGTCGGGCGTCTTCAGGATAAGCTCTATCTCTGCGTCGTCTGGCACGACTATAGGGCGGTTCGAGAGCGTGAAAGGGCAGATTGGGGTGAGCACTATCGCGTTCATAGAAGGGTAGATGATTGGCCCACCAGCCGAGAGATTGTAGGCGGTCGAACCCGTCGGTGTTGAGATTATCAGGCCGTCTGCGCGGAAAGAGTTGACGAATTGATTGTTGAGACGAGTCTCTATCTCTATGATACGCGCGAGCGCAGACTTGTTGATGACCACATCGTTGAGCACTCGATTACTATTGATCAGCTCGCGCCCGCGAAAAAGCTCTGCGGTCAGCATCACGCGCTTATCTAAACGGAAATCTCCGGCCAGAACCGTTTCAAGGCCAGCATACAGTTCCTCAATGCGAAACTCCGCTAGATAGCCCAGGCCGCCATAGTTCACGCCGAGCACCGGAACTTCCCGGTCACCCATCAAACGAGCCGTCGAGACGATTGTGCCGTCGCCGCCCAGCACGACGATGAGATCAACGCTGGATGAAAACTTCTCCTGCTCGACGTTTTCGATGGAGCAGCCGGTCTCGTGCTCAATGCGCTCCTGCTCAATCTCCGGCGTGCCGACGAGCGTCAACCCTCGCTCGTGCAGCCATTCGACCATGCCGCAGATAACCTTCAGCGCATCCGTCTGATGCGGCTTGACCAGGACGCCCACGCGCTTGATTGCGTTAGCCATGAATCAAATGTGATTGAAACAGGAGAAAGCTATAAGGCCGCTGACGGCAAAACTCGAGTTGCGCTGAAGCGGCGTGTCCGAATCAGCTTCTAATGTTACGATTGCTTTGAAAGACGTGCGAGATTATCTCGCGCACACTCGCAGGGTGTCAACGCGCTTCGCGTTCCGAAAATTTCAGATGGTCTCTCTACTTCACTCCGCTCATCAACTTCCGAACCGTCGGCGTGAGAAGCGCCAGCAGCCCGGAACCAATCAATAGCGCAACGGCGATGCCGCCGTAGAGTCGAACGAGCACGCCCGAGTTGTGCGGGTCGAAGAAGCCGCCTATCAGCACCGCGAGCCTTGCGCCCATGAAATGATCTGCGACAAGGCCGCCCGGCAGCGCAGTCAAATAGACGAACATTGTGTACGTGCCGTAGATGGATGTTGCGCGCGGAACGTCAAACCTCAGCCCGCCCTGCTCCACAGGCGCGACCATGTAGAGCACAAGGATTGCGCGCATGCCGTAGTAGCTGAAGCGTTCCCATAGCTCCGTGAAAAAGAGCGTCGTAAGCCCGCGCGGCTGGCGCGCACTGGTTTCGACCTCTTCCAGCGTTCCGATCTCCTCATCCGGCATTGCAGCAACTTTCATGGCGCTATTAAACCACGACTTTCCGAAATTTAAGCCCAGGAAATGATGATGAGATGCAAACTAGACTTTGCGCTTCTCTCTTAGCGCCTCCAGCGTGAGATGGTTTTTCTCGCTGGAGACGCTGGAGGCGCTAAGAGTGTCTATTTCCTCATATAGAGAGATTGAAGTTAATAGCGCGAGCGCACATGAACGATGCTAAACTGGCGCGCTGCTGAGCCAAGCGAATCTACTTGAAGGAACAGATATGCGAAAACTGATATTCACCTGCGCCATACTGCTTGCGATTTACGCCGTGATAGCCGCCCGAAATTTCGACCGTAATGCTCAAATCGGACAATCGTTCTCGTCTCCCGCCGCTTCGTCGTTAGCAGCAGAAACGGCTCGCAGCGCGAACTCGCTTTGCAACTCAAATGAAATGGTCGTCTTCAACTGCCAGATCGCTGGCAGAGGAAAGCTGGTATCGCTTTGCAGTTCGCGCCCACTCAGCAAGCAGCAAGGGTATTTGCAACACAGGTTCGGGCGACCCGGCGCGATTGAACTGGAATATCCCAGGGAGAGGCAGAACACGCAGACGGCATTCAAATATTCGCGCTACACGCGACCGCGCGTCACTCTACTCACAGTCAGCTTTGAGACCAACAGCTATACCTACGAAATCCACGACGACGACAACAGCGAGGAGCCGATGAGACAGAGAGACTTTTATCTCACCGTCACGCCGCCCGGAACGAACCCGAACTCCACAGAGATGCGCTGCGGCGCGCCCGTCACCAGCCATTTGATTAATCTTGAGGATATTGTCCCGAATGAAGAAGCGCCGTGAGGCTGAAATCAAATTGCGAAGTTGATCTACAAAAACGAAATTGCGCTGCATCCACCGAAGCGAAAGCAGCGCAACCTCATAATTCCTCTGAAATCGCCCGAAAGCGACTCGGGGAAATTAGTGGCGACAACTGCATGTACACACTGTCGTCGCCGATTTATATCCCGAAGCGAGACTGGCGGTCAGTCAACCTCCGGTCGGCACGCGATTCATTTTCATAAACCTCGCACTCTTTTTACGGAATGCGGTGCCGTTTGGTTTTTGTTGTGGTGGCTTTTCCTCCACCGCCGGTTACGTCCCCGGCAACGAGGCTCAAAGGCCGAAACCTCTGAGCGACTGTGGCTTCCCTTCGGCGGGTCCTTCCCAAAGGGTGCGCTCGGTTTTTATCCCGAACGCTTCGTGAAAGTCTTGCGACCTTCACTCAGCCCCAAGCCTTTCGGCTTCAACAAGAGGTGTTATAAGTTTGGCGAACCGCTCCGCCGCACTCCTCACGCGATCTGTTACCACATCGCAGCCTATCCTCTTGCTGGTCGCAACGCCCGTGAGCATCGCAACGTGTGGCGTGTTATACGCGCGCCCATCGAACAAGTCAAGCAGAAAGTACTTTAACTTTATGAGTTTTTTGTGATATGTGCCTGTGGAAAAATCTGTGGAAAAATTTCATCTGTTTTTATCTGATGACAGGCAAAACTTTGCGCTGATGAAAACTTGATTTGAAATTTAATTGACGCTCGCTCGGCGCAGAAAAATTTCTGTTTTTTATTTCCTGACTGCTCCACTCGCGCTCTAAAATTTTCAATTCAACGCCATCCGAATCTGGATCAATCAGGCAAAGCCAGACAGGCGTAGGCAGCCAAGCCCACTTTGCGCCGTAAATTTCAATATTCAATTTTTCCACGCGATGCTCTGTGCGAGATTGCAATGATAGAGGCGGCAAATCCTCCCAGTTTTCATAACAGGCGTGCTGTATGCACGGCGCTGGCTTTGCGCGGCGATGCACCAGACAACCTGACTTTTGTGAGAAAAGCGGGCAGGAATAGGTTTGCCGGAAAGTGTCGCCCGATGCGCTCAGGTTATAAAGCTTGACCGTTTCTCTGGCTCGACGATAAACCTCGTGCTTCTCTTCATCCTTAAGGCGAGGGGTGCGCGCTATCGTCTCACGAATCGCAACGGCTTCCAGCCTGCTGATATGTACGTTAACGAAATGCGCGTCCGTGCAGCACGAGCCGCGCACGGGGCACGAACGGCAATCCTGAGCCGCGTGCTCGTAGTTCAGCTTGATGAATGTCTGGTAAGAGGTTTTGAGGCGCTGCAATTGCGCCAGCGCCTCTCGCTCGCTACGCCTGCTTATCATTTGAACAGTTCTACAGCTTAAGCCTTAAGGTTTCGCCGGTTCGTACAGGGCTAAAAATTCAAGATTTCCGTCCGCGCCGCGAATGGGTGATTCCATCACGCCGCAGACATTTAAGCCGACATCGCGCGCAGCCGCGTTCACTTCCACTAAAACGCGACGATGCTTCTCCGGATCGCTCACTATGCCGCCACGTCCTACCTCGCCGCGCCCCACCTCGAACTGCGGTTTGATGAGCGTAATCAGCCTTGCAGTTTCGGTCAATAGCCGCACGATAGCCGGAAAGATTTTAGTGGCCGAGATGAAAGATACATCCATCACCGCCAGGTCGAATTTTGCAGAAAAGTCCTCCGGCTTCAGATAGCGCGCATTGACGCCTTCTCTCACTTCAACGCGCGTGTCGCTGCGAATCTTCCAATCAAGCTGGTTGTGGCCCACGTCAATTGCAACCACGTGCCGCGCTCCGTGCTGAAGCAGGCAGTCCGTAAACCCTCCCGTAGAAGCGCCAACGTCCAGACATAACAGACCGTCGGCATTAACGCCAAATTCATGAAGCGCGGCTTCCAGTTTCAACCCGCCGCGCCCGACGTAGCGCGCTGCCGCATCGCCCGCACCCTTGACGCGAATCAAAGCGTCTTCAGAAAAAAGCTCCGAAGATTTTTCGACACGCTGCTCGCCCACGAGCACCACGCCCGCCATTATCATAGCCTGCGCTCGCGTGCGCGTGGCGGCAAGCCCGCGCTCGACCAGGAGTTTATCAATGCGCTTGCGCTTCATCGTCTGAAACTTTACAACGAAACGTATATGCGATTGCAAAGGTTGATTGAATGGTCAGGAAGAGGAAGTTAAGAAAACGAAAAAGCCAGAGCTTCAAAATAACCTCTGGCTTTCATGCGAATTTTTCCGAAACAGCGAAACTTATCCGTTCCGAAATTGGATTTAACGTTCAGGTGGCTGCTGCGTTTGTTGTCTTCCCTCAAAGATTTCGCGTATGCGGTTCAGTTCGCGCCCTGCGCGTTCCATCTGGCGCTGAACCTCTTCCGGGCCGTACTCATCGTTTCTGCGACGCCGCTCCGCCTTGCTTCGCTTTGCTGCGCGAGCACCTGCCCCAGGCTCGTCCCCAGTCCAACCACCGTCACCGCCGTCCGCGCGCTCGTCCGGCGTAGACTTCGGCTTGGCCGGAACAGTGGCCTGACGCTCTTCGACTTTCTGTGGAGCTACATTAATTTGAGGCTGCGCGGGCTGAGTTGCCTGCGACACAGTAGGAGGAGCAGTAGCAGGGGCGTTGGCGGGCTGCTGCTCTACGGCAGTCGCGTTCTGGTGCGTGTGATTCCTGAAATAGTCGAATGCTAT
>DATHJK010000349.1:0-12256 GCA_035316225.1 Pyrinomonadaceae bacterium | reverse complement strand
CGTAAGTCATGTAGCCGCCGTATGAGCCGCCCATCACGGCTATGCGTTTGGCGTCAGCGCCACCTGCTGTCTTCAGCCACTCGACCGACGCTGCCAAATCCCTTACAGAATCTTCGCGCCTGCGCACGTCGTCCAGATGCGTGTAGGTCTTGCCGTAGCCCGTGCTTCCCCTGACATTCGGCGCGAGCACTGCATAGCCGCGAGAGAGAAAGTATTGAGTCGTGTCGCTGAAAGTTGATTGAGCCTGCCCTTCCGGCCCGCCGTGAACCAGCACTATGACGGGAAGCCCCGCACCCTGTCTTGTCGTTGCGGCGGCAGGAACATGCAGATTAGCTTGCGATGAAGGCGTGCTCGCGTCGCAGCCGCAATTGCCGTTTGATTGATTGAGTCGCTCCGCCAGGCTCGCGCCCTGCGACTGCGGGCGGTAGTACCACGCAGGAATCTCAAGCCCGTCAAAAGTTTTGTAGTGAATCAGCTCAGGCTCAACGAAACTTGTTTGCGGTATGCCTGCGCGCGAACTGTGCGTGACCTGCGAGAGCTTGCGAGTCGCCAGATCATAGACCCAGACATCAGGATTGAAGCGCGGGCCGCTGAAGCTGAAAGCGAGTTTCAGACTATTATTACCGTTCTTTGAAAATTCAATGCCGCTCGCCACGCCTTTGCCGGGAAGCTCAAGCGGCGCGCCCTTCGCTCCGAGCGTGCCGTCCGCGCTCACCTCTCTCACATAAAGCTCGCTCATGCCATCGCGGTTCACAGCGTAAGCGATCAATCGAGCATCCTGCGAAATCTCCGAGAGATTAACGTCCCACTTCATTTCGTCCAGAATCTCAATCTTTTTGGTCTGCAAATCCATGCGGGCGAGCGAAAGAAAGTCGCGGTTCAGATCGGTGGAAAGAAGTATAGAGCGCCCGTCGCCGGTGAAATGCACGCTCTCGAATTGTGAAGCGTCGTCGTGCGGCGTCAGGTGCGTGGCCTGTTTCGTTGTTAGATCAATCAGATAGAGATCGTTGTTCAGGCTCAGTCGCTCGTCCTCGTGCGAGACTATCATCCGTGTTCCGTCCATAGACCATGCTTCAGGACTGTTCGACCCGTCCTGCTGGTAAACTATCTCCTCGCGTCCAGTGCTAACGTCCATCACGTAGATGTCGAAAAAATCCGGGTTGCGCCTGTTCGATGCGTAGCTGATACGTTTCCCGTCGTGCGACCACGAGCCGAAGTTGTAGCGAACCTGCGGATTATTGGTCAGCGCTTTAACTTGCGAGCCGTCCGCCGCCAGCCAGTAGAGTTGCGCGTTCTCGTCGCCGCCATGCGCTTTACCGAATACCAGCCCTGAGCCGTCCGGCGACCATTCGACAAAATCAACTCTGTCTTCATAAAAAGTCATCTGGTCGGGCCAGCCGCCTTGAGAGTTGACCGTCCAGACCTGATTCGTTCCCGTGATGTTCGTCAGAAAAGCCACGCGGTCGCCCTGCGCAGAGAAAGTTGGCGCAGTGGCGCTGCGTATGTTCAGGTAGCGGTCAATCGTGTAAGCGCCCGGCCTCGCCGTGTTGTTATTGGTGTTCTGTGTTTGAGCCGGGATGACTGTAATGATGAGCGAGAGTAGTGCGAATATCAGAAGAAAGTTTTTAAGTTTCAGCATTCCAGATTTCCTTGAGATTCAATGAGAGGGGATTTTTCGCGCGAGACCTATTTTACATAACCGCGCAGCGTTTCGCACACTCGTGCTGTTCGAGGGGCAACAACTTTGGGCGAAGGTCTAAACGATCTGATTTATAGATTCAACCCGCCGCCGCACTCGCGGCTTCTTCTAAGCGATCTCTGCGTCTTCTTTCCGCGAACATGAAAAGCGCTGCGCCCACTGCGTTCGAGATGACTATGACGGCTATGACCTTGAGCGTGAAGGCCGTGCGGCTGGCGACCTCAATTATGGGGAAGACTGAGAGAGTGACGAACAGCAGTGTCATTAGAAAGCCTGAGACGGCGGCTAGCTTGAGCAGGAATGACGGGTGCGGCTCGATGTCGCGCAATCCAAAGATCGGTATGGCGAACATCACAAGATATGTGAGAGCGTACAGGATTCCGCTCGAATTAAAGAGCGTCTGGAAAGCTTCCTGTTGGCCCACGCCGAGCAGGCTCAGCAGCCCCAGGCCGAGCGCCAGCGCGCCCACCACGAAAATCGAGTTGACTGGCGTGCGGTATTTCGCGTTGAGGCGCGAGAACCACTCGGGCAACAGGCGATCCCAACCGGCCACCATAGGCAGCCGCGTGACGGGCGTAAAGACAACGCTCGCCTGTGCAAGGCGCAGTATGAGCGTGAGCAGGATTGCGCCGGAAACTATCAACGCCACTGCGCCGAAATTTTTGAAGCCTACGCTCAAGACCTGCGGTATTGGGCCAATCAGATCAATCTGGTCCGGCGAGATGAACGCCAGAACGGAACTGGTGCCGAGGATGAACATCAGCGCTACGATTGGAGCGGCTATGACCACAGAGCGCCCTATAGTTCGCGCAGGGCTTTTCGTCTCGCCCGCTAAAATTGCTATGTACTCGAATCCGCCGAGCGCGCCGAATCCCATCTTGCCAAGAATGTTCAGATTAAGGAGCGTGATGGCGGGCAGCGCCGTCGAGAAAGGGTTGTAGTGTGGAACCGAGCCGGTGGCAACGTGAATCACGGGCAGTATAATCAGCGTGGCGAAGATGACCAGCATGATAAGAGCGCCCGCGTTGTAAATCCATTTGCCTATGCCGAGTCCCAGTATAGAGACCAGCACCATCAGCGTGACTATCGCCACGTCGCAGACTACGGCGAACCACTTGCTATCGGCCATCCATGCGGCGCGCTCGCCCAGAGCGTAGTGCATGAATGTTCCGACCAGAAGACCCAGTTCGGAAGAGTTCACAATCACGTAGAGCCATAGATTCCACGCGACCATGAAACCCAGAAAATCGCTGAAGCCGAGTTTGGCCCACTGGTAGAGTCCGCCTTCCAGTGGCATCAAACGATTGAGGTAAATTACGACTACTGCCGATGGAATGTAGAAGAGTATGATCGCCAGCAGCCAGAAGACCACGTGCGGTGGGCCAAGTTTGCCCGCCACGCCCACCCACGTCAGCCCTACTATGAAGAGTATCTGCGTGAGGACTAGACTGCCCAGCCCCAATTCTTTCTTCAGAGCCTTGCTTTGCTCTTCGACGCGCTCTTCTTCGTGCTGAAATTCAGTGGTCGTGATTGACTGAGCTTCTTCTGACATCTCGGCGGTCTACGGGAAAATTTTCAGCGCTTAAAAATTTACCGGACAACTCCTGCATCCTCTAGCCTTCGGAATCCGACGAATCCGATTCCGGTTCGGAGGACGGGGCAGTTGAAGACGAAGACGAAGACGAAGTGTGATCCAGCACTATGTGCCACATCCCGCGCGGCGTGCGGCGCAGGATAAGTGTGAAGCGACCGTTCGGGCGGTCATCTGCGCGCACCAACTCCCAGCGTCCCATCACTACGGCTGCGTCGCCGCCCAAAGGCGTTATCTCAAGCTCGGAGAAGACGAGCGTGCCCATCTTCGCGCGCGTGTCGTAGCTGCGCTTGTACTGGTCAAGCACCTTCTGCCAGCCGCGCATCACGCCGTCGCCTGATACGAAAGTGGTGTTGGGCGAGCGCTCGTAGCCCTGCATGAAGCCGTCTATGTCGCCGCGATTCCACGCGGCCTGCTGCGCATCCAATACCGCGCGAATTTCCAGCATGGTGCGCGCGTCACCCGGCATCATGCGCCTTGACCGGCGGGGCTGCTCCTCGGCTAGAACGCGCTGCTGTTGTCGCCTTGAAGGGCGCGGTGCGGGCTGTGCTCCTGTCGCCGGAAGTGCTGACGGCGAGACGGGCTGAACCGTCGGCTGCACCATAGGAGGCGAGCTAGGCTGTTGCGGTGACGGCTGAGTTGCAGGCAACGACGGTGTTGACGGCTGGGGCGATGGTTGCGCCGACTGCTGCGGCGAAGGTTGCGGCGACCCCTGCGGCATGCCGCACTGAGCGGATACATGAGCGGCGGTTGATAGAATTAGAAGGCTGGCGAAGAGGAGCGTAAGTTTCATCTCTATTTTTCCTTTATGCTTCAATTATTCTAATAAAGAACGTTGATGGAACGGACTTTTTGCGTGTGTGATTCGGAATTAAGAACCCTGCCGGAAAAATTCGCCTCTTAAATTCCGGGTATGCAGATTGGATTCTACTCAAGCGTGTATGCGGCTCGTCGTCAAATTGCCGCGCCATTGTCTAGGAACAGGCGCGCCTGCGTCAAGAAAAATAGCTTTACTCACGGCTGCGAGATTCCAGCCAGGCGCGCACCCTTTCGCGCATAGCGGGCGCAATCTCGTGCCCTGCGTCGTAACTTTCCGCTTCGACATCGCTTGAGCGCTCGTGCAATTTTTCCACAAAATCATGTACGCGCTCAGGCGGATAAAATTCGTCGCGCTCGCCGCTCAAGTAGAGCACAGAAGCGCGCGTCTGCCGATACTTTTCGCTTTGGTCCCAGTCGCCCGGAATTCCGCCGCAGATTCCCACCACTCCGCGCAAACTGTCCGCGTGCGTGAAGGCGAAGCGAAAGTTGAGCGCGCAGGTTTGCGAAAAGCCCAGTAGAAAGATTTTTCCAGTGTCAGCGACACCTTCATCAACAAGCTGTTCGATAACGTCAAGCAGCGCACGATGATGAAGCGCGACAGATTCTTCCGGGTGAAAATTGGTCAGCCACCCGAAGCCGTAGCGCAATGCCCCGCCCTTCTCCTTAGGCTTTTTAAAGTGCTGGTGAACACCCTGCAACGAACAGAGCGCGAAATTCTCAGGCGCGCACAGTCTGGCCTCGCGCATCATGCGCCGCTTGTTCTCGCCATAACCGTGCAGCGCGATTAGCAGGGGACGCGGCTTCGCACGCTTACCCGGCGACTGATTCGGCTCTACAGGCTCGAAAGGCAGCGCCACGTCGTAATAGATTTTCACCTGCGCAACCAATGTGCGCTCTTCCGCCGGAATGTCTAACTTTGTAGATTCAGCCATCATCTGAAATTTGAAAGGCAGGTCAGTACCGCCTGAAAGAAGGGATGAGGGATGAGGGATGAGGGATGAAATAGGTTAAGTCAATTGCATATTGACCTGTTCACTGAATTCTTATTCATCCCTCATCCCTTATCCCTCATCCCTTTTACTCCCCGCCCGCTACCGCAGGCGGTACTGACCTTAAATCACCGCTTAATTTAATTCAAATACCCGCTTGGCTCGTCCGTCTTATCTTCTATAGCAGGCGCGCTCGCCGCATCAATCTCTTCTTCGAGCGACCAGATGTCGAAAAGCTCCGGCGGCACTTCCGTGACGAAGCGCGAGGGTCTTTGCAGAATGGTCTGGCGATTGAAATCCGTTATCATCAACGGATAAGTGATGTAAAGCTGATCGCCTGCGCGCGTCAATGCAACATACCAGAGTCGCCGCTCCTCTTCTTCGCCTTCTGGGTCACGAAGGGAGCGCGGGCTTGGGAATTTCCCATCCGCCGCCCAGATGATGAAGACGACACGCCACTCCAACCCCTTCGCTTGATGCACAGAGCTTAAAGTCAGAAGCTCGTCCTCCTCGCCGCCCATCACAACGTCTTCGCCCGCGACAGGCTGCGGCGCGCCGTATCGTTCAGTTGCAAGAAGCGCAAGCTCGCCCAAGAATTCTTCCGTCGAATTGTAACGAGCGCTGTAGCGCGCCAACTGCTGCAAATCTTCAAGACGCGCTTCGGCGTTCTCGTAATTCTGCGCCAGATAATCTGCGTACCCGCGTTCCAGAATTATCTCAATCTGCTTCGCAGGATTTTGTCTGGCGTCGTCTCTAATAAGATTCTCGATTAAAGCTAAAAACCCTGTCCAGCCGATGCCGCGCCTGGGCGCGGCCTGAAAATCTGCGCGGCGCACAAGCGCGAGCGGGTCAGGGGCGAAAGCGAGTTGCTCCCAGATTCTGTTTGCGGTCGCCGGGCCAACTTGCGGTACAAGCCTTAGCACGCGCTTCCACGCAAGCTCGTCGCGCGGATTCACGGTTATTCGCAGGTACGAGATTACGTCTTTGATATGCGCTTGCTCGAAGAAGCGAACGCCGCTATGCACTTTGTAAGGGATGCCGCGCCGTGTTAATTCAAGCTGCAATTCGAGCGAGTGATAATGCGAACGATAGAGCACGGCCATTTCTTCGAGCGGCACGCTTTCGTCTCTCAATTCCAGAATGCGGGCTGCTATGAACGCGGCCTGCTGGTCTGCGTCGCGCGCAGGAATCAGTGCAGGATTCAAGCCGTTGGATGAGCGCGCAGACTTCAGAGTCTTGGGAAACTGTTTGCGGTTCGATGCTATGGAAACGTTCGCGAGCGCGAGAATCTCCGGCGTCGAGCGATAGTTCGTCTCCAGACGATAGATGCGCGCCTCCGTGTAGCGTTTCGGAAACTCGTAGATGTTTGCAAACTCCGCGCCGCGCCACGCGAAGATCGATTGCGCATCATCGCCCACGACCATCACGTTGCGATGCTTGGCGGCGAGCAGGTCAATTATCTCCGCCTGAAGCTTGTTCGTATCCTGGTATTCGTCAACGAGTATATGCTGGAACTGATCCGAGTAGAGATTTGCTATATCCGGTTTCTCAAGAAGCAACCGTTTCCAGTTGAGCAGCAGATCGTCGTAGTCCATCACGTTGCGCTCGCGCTTTCGCTCCATGTAGATTGCATCAACGCGCTTTATCTGTTGGCTCAAAAGCTCAAAATGTGGATAGTTGCGCGCAACCACCTCTTCAATGGGGCGATCCGTGTTGTTGGCGAAGCTGATGATGTTCCCTAAAACTTCCGCTTTGGGAAATCTACGCGCTTTCGTATCAATGCCAGCCTCGTCAACGCAGGTCGAGAGAAAATCTCTGGCGTCTTCGGAATCCAAGATTGTGTAGTTCGCCTGATAGCCCAATGACTCTGCGTGGCGACGCAAGACGAGATTCGCTATGCGGTGAAATGTCCCGCCCCAGACACGGCGCACGTCGCCGCCCGTCAGATTTTCCACACGGCGCAACATCTCGCGCGCGGCGCGGTTCGTGAAAGTTGCGAGCATGATTCTCGCGGGCGAAACTCCCTGCTCCACAAGGTAGGCTACGCGATAAGTAATCACGCGCGTCTTGCCTGAGCCTGCTCCGGCTACAACGAGCGCGGCTCCCGGCGGCGCTATTACGGCAGCATACTGCTCATCGTTCAACTCCGCGCGGTAACGCGCCAGTCTTTCCGGCGCAGGCAAGTCTCCACGCTTGATGACGTAACGTTTCATGGCTTCCTTCTGGCTTATAACATGCCGGCAAGCGGTTGGGAAATTGTACGGACGTTGCATTCCGAGCCTGATGAAAGCTAGGATTAGATTCATAGAAACTTAGCATTAGGTGAAGAGAGGTCGAAAGAGATGAAATTTCCGGGCGGGATGAACATCCAGCAGATGATGAAGCAGGCGCAACAGATGCAGGAGAAGATGCAGCGCGAGATGGAGGAATTGACGGTCGAAGCTTCTGCGGGCGGCGGAGTCGTAAGCGTACAGATGCGCGGCAACCACGAAGTCGAATCCGTTAAGATTGACCCTGAAGCTGTGAAGGACGGCGACGTTGAGATGCTGCAAGACCTTATAGTCGCGGCCATGAACGAAGCCAACCGCAAGGTCGAAGAAGCGATGAAGAGCAAAATCGGCGGCATGCTCCCGCCGGGACTACTGTAAAAGACAGTGATAAGTGATGAGTGATAAGTGATAAGAGAAAGAAAAGCGGGTGAATGAAAGTCACGCTATCTTCTATTCACTATTTACGGTTGACGATTTACTCTTTTCTTCTTATCACTTATCACTCATCACTTATCACTCATCACCTTTATGATTGAATATGCTGAACCAGTTACGAAGCTGATTGACGAATTTAAGCGGCTGCCGGGCATTGGGCACAAGACGGCGCAGCGGCTGGCGTTCCATATCCTTCGCACGCCGGAGGTGGACGTTGAAAGATTCGTAGGCGCGTTGCGCGAGGTGAAGGAGCGCATAGTCTTCTGCTCCATCTGCAACAACCTGACGGACGTTGACCCTTGCCGCTTCTGCTCAAGCGCGGGGCGCGACCGCTCTATGATCTGCGTGGTTGAAGAGCCTTACAATCTGGTCGCTGTGGAGAAGACCAGAAGCTACAAGGGGCTTTATCATGTGCTGCACGGAAGCCTCTCGCCGATTCGCGGCATTGGGCCTGACGATCTTCATCTTGCGAACCTGCTGCCGCGCCTGAAGCCTGAAAATAACGAAGGCATAGAGGTGAGAGAAGTTATTCTGGCTACGAATCCGAACACGGAGGGCGAGGCTACGGCCAACTACATAAGCCGTCTGCTGAAGCCTCTGGGCGTGCTTGTGACGCGCATAGCGATGGGCATGCCCGTTGGCAGCGATCTGGAATACGTTGACGAGGTGACGATGGACAAGGCGCTCGCCAACCGCCACGAGATTTAGAGTGATGACGAAAGAAGAGCTTGCAAGTCTGATTGAATTTCTGAAAGAAACGCCCCGCGTTGTTAGACAATCTTCTGAAAATTTAAGCGATGAGCAGCGGCGCTGGAAACCCGCCGAAGATGAGTTTTCAACTCTGGAGAATGTCTGCCATCTACGCGACATTGAGCTAGAGGGCTACAGCGTTCGCATAGAAAAGCTTCTCAATGAAGAGAAGCCTTTTCTTCATGATCTTGACGGCGCGCGTCTTGCTAAGGAGCGCGATTACAACGTTCAGGATTTCAACGCGGCGCTTCTGGATTTTTCAGAGGCGCGAGCGGAGAACGCGCGAAAGCTCGAATCGTTGGCGGTCGAGCAATTGAGTCGTAGCGGCGAGTTTGAAGGAGTTGGCGAAATAAGTTTAGAGAAGCTCGTCCTGATGATGCGCGATCATGACGATGGGCACAGGCAAGAGTTAAGCGACCTGTGCAATCGAATCAATAGCAGAAGATAAAATACCTGTAGCCAGATAATAGGCAAGGGATGAAGGACCGAGCTGTCCGACCTCAAACAGCTACGCTTTCATCCCTTCTCAGTTTCCGCCCGCATCTCTGCTCTTCAATACCTGACATGCTCTTCCTTCGTGCCCTCTTTGCAGTCCGCGCATTGATCGCCCGTGTCGTAGAACTTGGCGTCGAATTCTATGAGCGATTTTATCGGCACGCCTTCTATCTCTTCGGGCGCACTGTTGAAGCGCACGATTGCGCCGCATCCGATTATGGGCGCGCCGAGTTCTTTGACCAGAGAAACGGTCTCTTCGATGGCGTGGCCGCTGCGTATGATGTCGTCAACGATGATGCAGGGATTGACTTCGCCCTGATTGACGTACTGGCGGAATGTTCGGCGGTTGCCCTCCTGCTCAGCCCAGTAAATCTGCTCCGAGTTCAAAGCTTCGCGCACGCCGAAGGCCACGGGAATGCCGCCGGAGCTTGGGCTGATGACTGCGACTTTCGGCAGTTGGCTCGAAATCTCTTTTTCGAGCCTGAACTTTCGTGAGAGCGCAACGGCCAGCACGCGCGCCGTGTCGTAATAGCGGAAGGCCAGCGGCATCTGGAAGTAGTGCGGCGTGTGCTTGCCATTCGGATAGACGAAATGCCCCTCGCGGAAAGCACCCGTGCGCTTCAGAATTTGCATCACTGCGTCCGGCGGCGGAATCAGATTTACCATTTTTCAATCTCCTGTGATAAGTGATAAGTGATGAGTGATAAGAGAAAAGCTTTCTGTTTTTTCTCATCACTTATCACTTATCACTTATTACCAATTTTTTTGCTCCGCAAGCATACATCAAACCGTCTCTCTCTTTCCATCACTGAGAGCGCGTTTAATCAAGTGGCGCTGGTCTTTCGAGAGTTCCGGCGGCAGGGCGTCCAGAGCAAACCAGCGTGCGCTCTTGATCTCTAAGCTACGGGGTATGGCATCGCCCGCCGGGCGGCAGCGGAAAATTATCTCGACCTGCGTGGGGCGCTTCAGCGTTCGTACGAAAGCAATCTCGGCGCTCTCAAGCTCAAGCCCCGTCTCTTCGCGCAACTCTCGCCTGAGAGCGTCCTCCGGGTTCTCCTTCTTTTTAATAAACCCGCCGGGTATTCCCCACGACTCTTTCACGCGAAAGACGTGGCGCAACAGCAGCACGCGATTCTCACCGTCCACTATGACAGCGCCAGCCGTCACGGTAAATCGCGGCTGCGTCAGACGCACGCTCCAGCGTCTAGCGAACTTCGGCGCACGCCGCCACAAACCACCCAGAATCTTTTGCAACATTCGCGCACAATATAAGGGGCAAAGGAGAAAAGTGGAAGAGGGAAAGGTAAAAAGGGATAAACGAAAATCTCTTTCCTTCCCCTTTTTACCTCCGCGTCTTTTCTTTTTCAGTAGCAGGTCAATTTCATCAAGAGAAGAATTGAAAACTTCTTTGCGCCTTTGCGTCTTGCGTGAAACTTATTCTCACGCAAAGGCGCAAAGAGAGAGCGTAAGGAGTTGAGTTTTTGTCTGTAGATGTTTTGTTCAAAACTGAGAATGACCCGCCACCCTTTTTCACTCTTCCACTTTTCACCTTCTCTCTGTAAGATTGGCAGGACAGTAATCTAGCTTCTTTACTATTCCTTAAAAGACAGAAGGAAACTCTGGAACACATGTCAGCCAACGCGAGCGAGAATATAGCCGCCACTCCACCCGCAGCCAAACAAGCTCCAACAGAGCAGCAGGAATCCAAGCCGGGCGTGCCCAAGAAGATCGTGAACGCGCAGACCGTTTGCAACGAGAAGAACGAGAAGGGCAAGCTCTGCAACGGCCACCTGAAACAGATGAAGACGGGCGGCGAAGCATCCGAAGCGCATCTTCGCGGCAACGATGTGCTCTTCAAATGCCAGACCTGCGGCACGCTCTACATGGGGCCGCCGCTTGGTCACCTGCGCGATCCGGACAAACAGGAGCGATTTGTAGAGCGCGAATTGACGGCGCTGCTTCAGGCTGCGGGCGGCACTCTTCCCGCAATCGTCAAGAACGAGCGCGGCGTCTACGTGCTGGCGGAAGGGACGGGACACGGCCACGCGCCAGCCGCTAAACCTGCGGCGGCGGCGAAGCCTGCGCCCGAAGAGAAGAAAGCTGCTGTTTCAGTGATAGCGCCTAAGACTGCGGTCGAACTCGCGGCAACTACGCCCGCCGCCGAAGCTTCAGGCGGTTTCGTTCCTTACGTTCCGCCGCCAGCGCCCGGCCCCGTTCCCGGCGAGACGCACGAGCAGAAGCTTGCTCGCTTGAAGGCAATCGTCGCCGAAGCCAAACATCGCAAGACTCTAGCCGGAGGCGATATGTCAGGTACTGGCGCGGGAGCAGCAGCGGCATCGCCTTCCGCGCTCGCACGCGATTCATCCCCGGCAGCGGACGCGCATCGCCCGGCTGCCGAAGCTCAAGCTGCGACAGGTCAGGCTTCAGCCGCGCCCATGAGTCCGGCTGCCGCAACGGCATCGCCCGCCGCAGGCGCAGAGACGGTCGAAGACCTTGCGCCTGAAGCTTCTACGGAGCTAACGCCCGGCGCGCCGAAAGCAGACGAAGCCGCCGCGCCAAAGGTTGCTGCAAAACCTGCGGTGCGCACAGCAACTGGCACGGTCACACGCCAGGACTACGACATAGGCCCTGTGCCCGGCGAGACTCATGAGCAGAAGATCGCAAGATTGACTGCGCTGGTCGAAGAGGTGAAGCGAAGAGCAGGAAAGCTTTAGAGAAGAGGCGCGAGGCACTCTATGCGCTCGCAAAACGAAAAAAACTTTCCGGTAAACTGAAGAAAGCGCGCGGTCCTAGTTGATTTAACTTTACCGCGCGCTTCTCTTTTCACTTCTTTATATCTTTACGCGCCGCGCTCTTTCATCGAATGCTCAAGCGTGCGCGTGGTGTTCTCTGTAACGCTCCCTACGTAGTTGGGCTGTGCGCCGAGTTGATGCTGTGAGAACTGCGACCCGGCCAGATTTTTAGGCGACTTCGCAGAGGCTGGCTTCAACTGTTGTGCGGGCGCGTCGAGCGAATGGTTGATTATGCGAGAGAGCAGGCGTATTAGCATAACGTCAATTATGAGTATGACAATCATGCCGAATAGGATTAGAGCCATTATAGGGTCAGTGCCAATGCCTGCCCTGTGTGCCAGTTCTATAGCGCCTGTTATGAGCAACGCCATGCCGCCCAGCGTCAGCGCCACCAACGCCATGCCTATCGCCACCGT
>DATHJK010000348.1:0-3294 GCA_035316225.1 Pyrinomonadaceae bacterium | reverse complement strand
CAAGCGCGCCGGGACTTCTACTACTTGCGCACCTATCTGGTTCAGGCTGGCTGTAATGCTGCCGCCGTTGCTCTTAATGTATTGACGAAGCGAACTGTTCTGCACGCCGTCGCCTTGCAGGATAAGGCTGACGCGATCTTCGTTTGACCCGGCGCTCTCGACCAACTGGCGTACGTCCGGAGCGAGCTTTGCTCCGACAAATTCCTCGCTGCTTTCACTGTCACTCTCAGATTCGTTATCGGCAACTTCTTCGTTAGCCGCGCCCACTCGCTCGAACAGGCGAGCCAGTTCGACGTTTGATTGAATGGATTGATCAAAGGCCGCCTGGTTAGTTGCGCCTACGACTTGCAGGTCTCCGCTCTGAAGCGCTTTCGAGATGAGAGCGGAAGCTTCCTGTGCCGCGCTCGTCCCGACGAATTGATGAAGCTCGTCTATGAATAGAACGACGCTGCCCCGTGCTCTCTCAGCATCAGCTAGAACGGCGCTCAGTTTCTGTTCGAACTGCTCGCCGCCCGCAGTCTCTGCGAACATGGAATCGAGATTCAGACGAAAGATGCTCTTGTGGCTGAGGGCATCGGGCACATCTGCGGACGCTATCTTTAGCGCCAGACCTTCGACGATATTGTTTCTCTCAACCGTTGAATCGCTGATGACGACCGGACTCTTTCCTGTGCGGCGCGCGAGAACGCGCACGAGATGTTGAATCTCGCGGTCGTGACCTTCTACAGGGTTAAGTCTGCCCTGTCGAGCGAGTCTGGTCAGGTCTGTTGCATACAATGAGAGCGAAGGATAGCTCGCTTGCATCTCATCGTGGGCGGCGTTGTTGCTGCGCGTCGCAGGGGCGGATTGCGCCATTATTATCCCACCGAAAATTCTGCTTGCGGGAGCAGAGAGCAGCATCGAAAAGATAACGAGCAATGCCACAACAAAGGATATTTTTTTTGTTTTCATCTTTCCTCGTCACGACCTCGAAAACTTGTTCAAGAGCTATCGCGCAGATTTCGCGTCAATAGGCCGGGTCATCCAATAGCACCCCTCGTGCCATGTCGCCGCTCTCTGAGAAAGCTAAGTTTTTCAGTGGTTTGAAGAGATCGCTGGCCTTGATGAGCGCGGTCAAGCTTGACCGATTCAATCAATTTGAAGAGTGGGCATCTATCATCTTGATTGAATGAAGAAGATGAGATACTGAAGTCTCAGAGGGTTCTTGAAGCTCAATCAGCTTAACACTTATCTACAGGATCGGAGTTACGGCTTAGACATTGATGCTTGCGCCGCAAAAACGAAAACGGCGGGAGCCGTCCCGCCGTTAGTCCCTGAATCTTTTGGTGGAGCAGAGGGGGATCGAACCCCTGGCCTCGGCATTGCGAACGCCGCGCTCTCCCAGCTGAGCTACTGCCCCACGCATGACGAAAAAGATATTAGAGAGTGGGCAACCAGCGTGTCAAGCGTAGGAAACTTCTTTGTTGAAGCTCATGCCTGACAGAAGAAGCCGGGAAGCGCTCTCTTCCATCTTCTGAGAATTTATGGCCCGCACTCTGCGTTGCTATGCGTTACTACGGAACTGAACCGCCGCTGATACTCACTCGACGTGATAAAAGCGCAGACCATTGAACGGTAATTGCCCGGCACACGATTATTCAAGACATCGAGCCAGAACCGGTAGCCTTCCTCGTCCGGGTCTCTCTTCAGATAAGAGAAGTATTCTATCAAGACGAAGGTCGGGTTGTACTCCCTTCGCTTGAAGGAAGCGTCTTCAATCACATTGCTCAAGACGTAGATTCTGGAAGCCCCGTTGTTTAGCGCAGAGGTGTAGTACGCTCTTGATTGCTGATCGGTTATACCGGCAGCGTCGAACAATTTTTGGACAAATTGCTCATTGGTCAAGCTGTCAGGATATTCTCTCTGAAAATCGGAGCGCCGCACAAAATCCTCCACGAGCGATTGTTTACTCGCTGCTAGGTTATCGCCGCCGACTATTCTGCTGCGGTCACCGCTGAATTCTGCGAATGTTGGTCTACGACCTAAAGAGGCTTTGTAGAGGCGGTAGACGAAAGAGCCTGTATCCTGAAACTCGCGCTCCATAAAGAAGGCCGCAGAGACGTTGATGCGCTCTGTGCGCAGGCACTCGGAGTTGCTTCCACAGGCATTGATCTTGCTGCTCCAGTAGTTGAGTCCGGCCTGATCAGGCTCGCGTCCAAGGAAATCCAGATAGTGCTCCCGGACAAAATACTCTGGCGTGTCAAGCGGATTCATTGTCTCTGAAACCGCACTCGCTGTGAAAAGAGCATTCGTATTGTTCAGGACAGAGAAGCTACGGCTCGACGGACTAAACTCATAGTTAGCCATTGAAGGAGTGACAACGTAGAAGCCTCCGGCATCAACATCCGTGAAGCTGTAGTTGCCCTGGTTGTCCGTGATGGCATAGCGCGATTGCAGGCCGTTCAGTGAAATAAGGACGCCGCCAAGTGGCGTGCCTTCGCTCGTCAGAACTCGTCCACTGATAATGGCCGGTGCTGCCGTCGGCGCAGCAGAGCAAGGCGTTAGCGTGCCGAGCGCGACCGCGTACTGCGTGCCGCCGCGAGTGATATCCTGCTTGTTGTTGCCGGTATTGTTGCCAGCGGCGCTTGCGCTTGTAAATGAGCTTCCGCGCAAACCTGCCAGAACCGACCCTACGCCAAGAGGTGTATGTCCTACCGGCAGGGCTGCATTGAGTTTGCTCAGGGCAACTTTGATGGTTATAAGGTTTCTAGTTGTGTCGAAGAAGCCGCAGTCGGCTGGGCCTAAATCCGTGTAGGTGATCGAGCCGCTTGAGGTTCTTACAGCTTTGCCGTACACGAACGATTGAACAGCGCCGGAGTTGGGATCGGTCGTTGCTTTAACATAGAACTGGTCGCCACGGTCAGAGAGGCCGAAACTGTAATCTCCGGTCGGACTCAAGGTTGAGTTCGGCGCGTTGGCAGCGAAGTTCATACGCCAGTTTGAATCCGGCGGCGGAGTAGGAGATAACGACCCGGATACTCTCATCGTAGCGACGAGTACGGGCGAGTTATCAACCGCAGAAGTAGGCTCAGCCGAATACTGGATCGAAAGAATGTCAACGGGGTCATCAGCCGCAAGGGCGAAAAGCCCGCCGGTTTCGGGATTGCCTCCGAGTCTTACATCGCGCGGGAAGTCTGTCACCTGAGAGCCGGGCAAGCCACAAATGGTATTAGCCGTGTTACACGTAGTAGATGCGTGCGGTATAGGCCCCGCGGGGTCTGGCGCTGGCGCTGGCCCGGGGTCTGGAAGCGTGCT
>DATHJK010000347.1:0-9580 GCA_035316225.1 Pyrinomonadaceae bacterium | reverse complement strand
GGCGTATGTATTCTTGAATTGCTCGGTAACGTTTGCCTTCACGGTTACGCAGATTATGGCTCTCGTCAATCAGCACAGTACGGAATCGCGCCGGAACTTCGCGCAATTCGCGCGTCACACGACTCAAAGACATCACGCGGGCGTGCAGGCCGTACTCGTCAACATAAGACTGCCACATCTTCTGTAGATTCTTCGGGCAGATAATCAGCGTGCTTGTTCCGGGCTGATCTTCTTCTACGAGCTTAGCAAGTGCAGACGCCATTAAAGTTTTACCTAGCCCAACCACATCACCGATCAGGACGCCTCCGCGCTTTTTCAGATGATGCGCGGCGATCTTCACGGCGGCGGTCTGGAACTCGAACAGGCGATTGCCGAAGTCGCGCGGGATGCGAAACTCCGACAGTCCTGCGCGCGCCTCTTGCGAAAGATGGTAAGCAATCTTGAGATAGATATAGTAAGGCGGGATGAGTTCGGGGCGAGCCCAGCTAGTATCAATGATCTCCGCCATCTCGTCCGAAATATCCAGACACCAGCGGTCTTCCCAACGATCATCGAACCACTTCTGCAACTTCTGGCAGGTGTCGTGATCGAGCACGTCAACGTTCAACTCGCCCTGCTTCGACAATCCTGAGAAAGTTAAGTTGCTGCTCCCTAGAAAACCGGTTGTGGGATTGTTAGGGTCACTGCGATGCAATAGATAAAGCTTGGCATGTAGCGGATAACGCAGGAAAAGTTTGACAACAACTTTGCGGGCCTTAATTTGCTCGCTAAGGCGGCGCAAAGTTTGCTCGTCCGCATTAGTAGGTGCTCCGAACGTCAACTGCTCGCGGAAGCTTTCTGTTACCTGGCGCTGCAAACGCTTTATCATTTGCTGGTCTACTCCGCCGTTCTCTCCATTCAAGCTGAACGCCGCCCTTAACTCTTCCTGCGGCGCGGGCTGCATTCCGATAAGCAGACGGCAACACGAACTCGGCCCGCCAGTCCACTCATCAATTAAAGTGTCTATAAGCTTCCATCCACGCAGGTTGAAGTAGCCCACGCAAAAATCAGCACGCTGAGAGAGGCGCAGAGAGTCCTTTAGCGCCGGAAGTAGGGACTGCTCAATGTTATCGAATATTCGTGGCATCTATCCACTTACCTTGAAAGCTTTTCGACCATCCGGCTCTCCATACACACAATTGATCGGGAAATCAGGGCATCTCACCGCGAGAAGCAGAAGGCGGGGTGAGCCTGATTAAGATCGTTCTTGATACCCAACGTAGTCGTTACGACGCATTTGGCGGCTGAAGGCTACTTGCGCTTCGTGCTGAACTTAGGACTTGCTTCCAAATTCCGGCTTTGCATTCCTCCCGACATGCTTACCGAGCAGGGGTAAACCCAACATTACTTTCACCAGCCGCAAAGTAGCACATTAAATTTCCAGTAACTTCAGTTGACGGACGGTTTTCATAGGCAGGTACAGGTGCAGCGGATCATCCAGCAAAGCCACAAAACCATACTTCAAATAGAAAGCTCGCGCCGTTTCGTTTAATGCTCTGACTTCCACCACGTAGATTCCTATGCTTTCGGCGATTAAAGTAGTGCGGCACAACGCATCAATCAATAATAGTTCACCCAAACCAAGTCCACGCGCCCGCAAGTCAACAGCCAATCTTCCGATGTGTGCAACCGGGATGGGATAGCGCGGGGGTTTTTCCGGTATGGTGTCGAATGTTACTGCCCCACTCGCCATCATGTAATAGCCCATGACAACAGCCTCGCCGGGACGGACTGCGACGAAAGTGCGTCCCAACCCTTTGTCATCATTCTGCCGGGCGAATCGTTGTAAGAAATCATTCAGGCTTGGCTCTCCGCAATCGAACGACCTTCGGTCGTGGCGCGTGGCGAGAGGCTCAATCTCGAATTGGTCGCTCACTTATGACCCATCTTACCTTGCTGCTTTTTGTATCTGGCAACGGCGCGCCGCAAAGCGGTGTTAGGCCGCTGTGCTTGATCTAACAACTTTAAGAACAGGTCGCGGTCGCGGTCTGATAGTTGGTGTTGCTTCTGTCGTTCTAAGACCTCTTGCGCTGATTTAACCAATGTTGTCACGGCAAAATCGCTGACGGTTTGTCCACTGATGACAGCAGCTTGCTCGATCATATCTTTCGCCATTGGCGATAGGCGAAAGTCCAAGCGTGCCCCACTTTTTGCATCTCCGGCATGATCTTATCACCCCCAAAAGTACCTTACTTTAACGTACGGGAGTTTGCCACACAATGATGGGCGAAAGAGGAACAGCGGCCAATGCTGGCCGCTGTAAGTGGTTGATAAATTTAATCGGGGCGAGAGGATTTGAACCTCCGACCTTTCGGTCCCGAACCGAACGCTCTACCAGGCTGAGCCACGCCCCGAAAAAGTTCGCAGATCGTTCCTTGATTCTAAGTGAGACGCGCTGGCATGTCAAATTCGAGTTGTTCGGAGTGGTGAATCAGTTAGAGAAACAAGGCCAACTCGATAGGATTCAAATCTTAAGCCTCGACCTTCTCCTTGCTCTCGTTTGCGCGAGAATTTTTGAAATGTCGCCAGACCCACCATGCCACGGCGATGGCTCCGATAATACCTATCACAAAGTCGAAACGATGAAACCATGTCTTGAGCGTATCGTTCTTGTTCCACTGCTCGCCCAGCTTCTGGCCTACGTAGGCCAAAGCCAGACACCACGGCAGCGAGCCTGCGAATGTGTATATGACAAAACGCTTCAGGTTCATGCGTGCGACGCCAGCCGGGAAGGCTATGAAAGTGCGAACAGCCGGAAGCAGGCGGCTGAAGAATACTATCGCTTCGCCGTAGCGAGAGAACCACCGGTCTGCAAGATCGAGATCATGGCGCGAGAGCAGAATAAATCGCCCGTACTTCTCTATAATCGGGCGACCGCCATACATGCCCACCCAGTAGGCTACGAGCGAGCCTACGACACAGCCGAACGCGCCAGCCACAGACACCCACCAGAGATTGAAGCGCCCGGTTGAGACAAGGTAACCGGAGAAAGGCATTATCACTTCCGAAGGAAGCGGTATGCACGCCGACTCAATCGCCATCAGAAGTATAATGCCCCAGTAGCCAAGAGCAGAGATTACAAAGATGATGAATACCGAAAGCGCCTCGATGATTCTTGCAATCAAACAGTTTCTCCTGATGATAAGTGATAGGAGCAGAACACAGGAGTCAGAATTCAGAATTAAGAAGGTAAAACTCTTATCTACTGACTTCTGACTACTGACTTCTGTCTTCTTCTCTTATCACTCATCACTTATCACTGTTACTTATTTTCTCCCCAGCCGTAATGCCCTATTAATGGTACGAACGCGCACGCGCCGTGATCTTCGCGCTTGATGCTGCGCTCTGTTTTGATGACGCGAATCAGATGTTGCGCGTCGCGCCTTTCACCGACAGGAATGACGAGCCGCCCGCCTTCTTTCAATTGAGCGATTAGAGGCTCAGGCACTTCCGGCCCACCGGCTGCGACCAGAATTCCGTCGTAAGGCGCGTGCGCGCTCCAGCCCAGCGTGCCGTCGAAACATTTCACAGTTGCATTGTGAATTCCGAACTGGCGTATGCGCGCCTGTGCCTGGCGTGCCAACTCCGGGAGGCGTTCTATTGCGAAGACCTGTCCTGCAACTCTTGCAAGCACTGCTGTCTGATAGCCTGAGCCAGCGCCTATCTCAAGCACGCGGTCAGATGCCTTCAATTCCAACAACTCTGTCATGCGCGCTACTATGTAGGGTTGCGAGATAGTCTGATTAGCATCAATCGGCAGAGCGTGATCGCCGTAGGCGCTCCCTTGCAAAGCTTCAGGAACGAAAAAATGGCGCGGCACAAAATTCATTGCGTCGAGCACTCGCGCGTCCCTTATACCGTAATGGTCGCGCAGGCGTGCGATCATTCGCTCGCGCGGGATTCTATATTCGCTTGCGAAATCGGAAGGACGCAGTGGGGCAGAACTCAAAATCGTGAATCGTGAACCGTAAATCGTAAAGAGAAGTGATAAGTAATGAGTGATAAGTGATAAGAGAAGACGAATGCTTTTTCTTATCACTTATCACTTATCACTTATCACTGCCTTTTCACGATTCACGCTTCACGTCCTTTCATGGACTGTGCAGCACTTCGCCTGCTCGTATGTAGCTCCAGGTCTCCAGAGAGGTGAGCGCGCGGTGATCCGTCATGTCGCTACGCAAAGGTGTGACGGAGACGTATCCCTGCTCAATGGCCCGGTAATCCGTGCCGTCCTCTGCGTTTGAATTGAAATATTCTTCGCCGATCCAGAAATAGGGTTTGCCGCGCGGATCAATATGCTCTGTAATTACGGGGCGCGCGTTCTTGATGCCCTGGCGTGTGACGCGGATTCCCTTAACCTCGCCGGGCGGAATGTTTATATTCAGAAGAGTCCCGTCGGGCAATCCCTCTTTCAAAACCTTCTGAAGCGCTGTCACTGCAAATCGCGCGGCCTCTGTGAAATCGAAATTCTCGCGCGCCACAAGACTAAACGCCAGCCCCGGCACGCCTAAGATAGTAGCTTCAAGCGCGCCCGCTACCGTGCCCGAATAGGTCGCGTCGTCGCCCAGGTTGCCGCCGTGATTGATGCCCGAAGCGCAGATGTGCGGCAGTTGCTCCGCGCTCAGAATCTTGTTGAGCGCGAGCGTCACACAATCCGTCGGAGTGCCATCAACAGTCCAATGACGCTCGTCCACCTGGCGTATGCGAAGAGGACGAGCAAGCGTCAAACTGTGCGACGCGCCGCTCATCTCGGACGCAGGCGCAACAACGTAGACTTCGCCAACCTCGCTGAGAGCCTCTTCTAATTTGATGAGGCCGTCGGAGTGAATTCCGTCATCATTCGTTAGCAGGATTCGCGTCATAACCTTGAGTCAAGCCCCGTTTCAGAGACCGGTCACTGAGATACGCTTCTCGCCTTAAAGACAAATCACCCGCACTAAATACGGCGGGCGTAAATTCAATTCACGCCCAAAGCGCCAGAGTTTCCTCTTCATACTATGAGGGGATTGAATGAACGGTGAGGCGATTGAGACGCTCGACGCGCGCAAAGACGATAACAGGCCGAGAGCGGCGCAAGACTAATCGCGGCTTATGCGCGGGCGACCCTTCTTTTTGTTACGCTTGCGCGCGAGCGCAGATTTAAGTTTCGCTTTCTGGCCCGGCGGCATAAAGAAAGCATGCTTCTTCGCATCCTTAATGATCTCCTCGGTCATCACCTTGCGTTTGAAGCGACGAAGCGCGCTCTCGATTGACTCGCCTTGATTGACATTAACTATCGCCATTCTCTCTCCATCCAAAAAAATTTAAAGTTAAGCTTAAGGGGGTCTTTCCTCTTAAACTACAATTTAACACGCCCTAAATGGTTTTGGTCAAGCGCACGTGAACCCTGCGAAAATTTTCATCATTCGCAGGGTTCACGAATTAAACCCGAAATCTAATGGAAGTTATCCGACCGGAACAGCTTCCTGCTCTTCCGCCTTCTTCTGGCGGCTAAGCCCTTTTATCTGCACAGGAGCGTCCGCCTTGATGTTGCTCTTCTTCAAGACCATCTCCTGATACATTTTCCGCATCATCTGCATCTCTTCAGCAGCCGTCTTAGGCCCTTCCATATGCGGCTTGTTCGGGCGCTCCAGGTCAATCTCGTTTAGATTGAGGCTGTGCGCTTTCTCGCTCAGCGAAACTTCCTTGCCTCCGGCGAAGACTTCATGACGACCATGCTCCTTATACCACTGGGCGACGGTCGCGTTCTGGTGCATGTGCTCTATGATGTTGCGCCAGCCTATGCCGGTGTTGTATGCGCAGAATGAGATTTCGCCTTCCTGAGTGCCGTAAGGAATGATGCACATCTCTGTGCGGCGGAAGTCGTAGTTGAACAGGTCTTGAAACCACATGCCTGCGATGAACAGGAAGTTCCAGCGGTCAGAACGACGCTTCTCAATGTCTTCATCAGAACGCTTGCCGTCAACACGCCCGTAATCCTTGCCCGTAAGGCCGAACGACTTGTCGAACTTTTTGAAAAGCTCGTACAGCGTGAAGTTCGACGGCGACTTGTACGGGTTGTAGTGCTTCAACAGCGTCAATCCCATCATCAAGTTCGACATCCACTTGCCGCGCGCAGCGTCCGTGATCTTCTTCATGTCATTGACGAGTCCCGGAATGTTCAGAAACTCTGGCACGGGGCGCATCTGTTTCGTATCTTTGTCAATCATCACGGCAGTGCCCACGCCGCAGTTCGGATGACAGCCGCAGGAGACCTGACCCCATTCGGCATTCGGCCCATGCACCAGGTCTGCGAAATCTGCGAACGCGCCCATCAAAGAGAGTGGGAACCAGTCGCGCGTAGGCTCTGTGATGCCGACCTGATTCTTCACATCATGCGCCAGATGCGAGAGCGTGTAGCGCTGCTGCATGCGGCGATCCGGCGTAATCTCTTCGTCACGACCTGTGAATGAGACAGGCTGGAACGAAAGAAAAGCGATCTTCTTCGGATTTTCCAGCGCGAATCGAATAATCGAGCCGACCTGATCGTTGTTGATACCGTTGACGAGCGTGGTGACCAGAACTATCTCAACACCGGCTTCGTGCAAGTTGTTAATCGCTCGGAGCTTCACGTCGAAGAGATTGCCGACCTGACGGTGGCTGTTCGCGTCGTTTCCGATTCCGTCGAATTGCAGATAGACGTAGCGCAATCCTGCTTCGGCGGCCTGACGGCAGAACTCTTTCGATTTAGCGAACTCGATGCCGTTGGTTGCAGCCTGCACAGAATTGTAGCCAACCTTCCGCGAGTATTTGATTGCCTCTAGGAAGTGCGGCGAAATCGTAGGCTCGCCGCCCGAAAACTGCACGGACATCTGGCGACGTGGCTTGATGGAGATTGCGTTGTCAAGAATTTCTTTGACATCATCCATGCTCAGTTCGTGAACGAACCCGACTTGATTGGCGTCCATGAAGCACGGGTCGCACATCATGTTGCAGCGATTGGTAAGATCAACTGTAAGAACCGCACCGCGACCGTACTTAATCGTGCTGGAGCCGTGATTGTGCAGCGTCTCGTCATTGTGCGCAGGGATGTCGCGGCCAGGGAACATGGCTTCTATATGAGTAAGGAACTTCGAATCAATCGCCATGATGTCCTCGAAGTGGCCGTGAACGGGGCAGTCCTTAATCATCAGGATTTGCCCATCGCGCTCAATGATCTGTGCCTTGATCTCGCCAACCTTCTCATTTAAGAGGTCTGTCACTTCCCGCTTTCCACTGATGATCTCTTCGCGCGCCTCTATGACGCACTGCGGGCAGAGACTGTCGGTCGTGCGCGGCCAGCCCAGCGTAGGCTTGGACTTCTGCCATGATTTCAGTAGCGGCTTGTCAGACCACTTGGGGGTGAACGATGGATTCGGCTGATATTTATTAAAGAACTGAATGGTATTGAACAGACGACCCGCGACGAAGGTCAGTCCTCTTTCAGCATGTTTGATTGGCCGCATTCTCTTTTCCTTTTTTACCTGAATTTAATTTCCGTCTAGCGCAATTTTTCGATGAAACCCACCGAAACGAAAGGGCTTTGATGCCCCGCATCTCACAAGGGCTTGCTCGCCAAGAAGGGGAAAGAACTGAAATTGTATTAGCTTTTGACCCTGAACTTGCTCTCAAGCGAACAGCAGAACGGCAGCCTCACAAGAGCAATGCCCGTGCCGCCAAAGCAAAATAAGATTAAGTAAAGAAATAGCTGAAGTTAACTCCCTTGCATCATTTCTAAAGGTCTTTATAAAGTCTTCGCCCGCGCGTCAGAGGGACTCACATCAGAGACATGCGCGAAAGAGGTGGCATTTTGACACCTATGCGCATAAATCTCAAGCGCAAGTCGTCAATTTTGACACCTCAAGCTCATTTCACATTTCTGATGAATAAACCTGTGAAGCTTCTAAATTGTTAAAAGGATAGAGCTTTTGGCTTTACTGCTGAAAAGAAGCATTATCTTCTTTTAGTGAAGTAGCCTATGCGGTGGGTCACTTGAAGAGTGGGATCATTGGTTTCGACTCGAACCTTGCGGAAAGAGCCGTCCCTCTTTTTATTGAGCGGGATGTAATAGAGAGCGTATTGATGGCGAAGCTCGTCGGCCACTTCCGCGTAGGTAGAGTCTAGCGCGGAGAAGCTCGCAGGCTTGTAAAGCCTACCCCCGGTCGCGGCTGCAAGCTGGGCCAGATTACGCTCGCTCGCATCCAGCACGCGCAAGCCCTCCTGTAGATCGCCAATGCGAAGCTGGTTGAATTGAATCGTTGAAGGTGAAGAGGCAAGCAGGATGTCCAGTTCAGCGCGTTTATTAGCGCGTTCTATCTCGGTATTGCTCACGATGTAAACAGTCGCCTGTGCCTCAAGAAGCGCCCGCAAAGCTGCTTCAAGCGTTGCGTACCCACGCCCGCTATCAATGCCGTCGGTCAGGACTATAACCGCATGTCGTCCACGCGCATGTGCGAACTGTTCGTGGGCGGCAAGGAGAAGCGCGTCGTTGAATCTGGTGAAGACGCCCGACGTGATTCGTCGCAGTGCGCGATGCAGTTGCACGCGGCTCTGCGTCCAGTCCTGCAAAAGCTCTATGCGGTCATCGAACTTAATGAGACTGATGCGGTCATCCGATGAAAGTTTCTCCGAGAACCCTTCTGCTGCGCGCTGAAAGTCTTCCAAGTTGTTTGCGACGCTTGAAGAAGCGTCCACCATCAGGACGACGTCAACCGGAACCTGTCTCAGAGCAAGATCGCTCAACGGTTGTTCGCGCCCGTCCTCGAATACTCGAAAGTCGTCGCGCGTTAGCGTAGTCACCAGACGACCCAGACGGTCGCGCACAGTGACGGGCAGTAAAACTTCGTCTGTGCTGACTGAGATAACATCGCCCTCTTCAACGTCCTGCTCGTCCTGTCGCGGCGGATTTTGCTGCGCCCCCTGCTGCTGGCTTTGAGCGCGCATCCCTGAAATAGGAAAGAGGAGAAGCATAGCGATGAGCGCGAATGTCAACGGTAATAATGTTTGGCTACGAACTTTCATCGCTCTACTTCAGTTGCTACTCATCAAGCGCCTCAAACTTTTTCGCCAGGGTGTGCTTATCTCTGCGGATTGTGGCTCGCCGGGTGCGCAGATGTGTCATCGCTCATTGCCGCAGTCATAGCCGCTATAATCCGGCCACTCACGCGATGCTTCCTGAGATCATCAAGTTTTCCCGGCGAAAGGTCGAATTCTACTGGTGACTGTTCGATGCGGCGAATAATAGTGCCCTCTGAGAATCCTGCTTCGACAAGCTCGACGATTGAATCGTTGGTAAGCGATGGCGTTCTCTCAAGCTGCGGCGCGCCGCCCTGTTCTGCCTGTGGGCGCAGGATGTGAACGGTGGCGCTCCCGGTCGTTTGATTGCTCCCGCTCGTAGAGCCTCCGTTCGTGCGGCCACTCGTGCGCGAAGACGAGCCTCCACTTGAGCCGAAAATATTCGTGCCGCCATCACCTGCATTGCCTCGCATGCGAGGCGAACCGCTCGCGTCATCGAAAACGGAAT
>DATHJK010000346.1:0-11820 GCA_035316225.1 Pyrinomonadaceae bacterium | reverse complement strand
GGGTAGGTCAGAATTTCCGCAAACGGTATGAACCAGAGCGCAATGGAAATAGCGGCTGCTATAAGAAGCGTCATGGCCTGCGGTCGCGCGTCTCTAGACAGATTAAATCTCATCTCGTTAACTCTCCGCTTAGGAATACTTTCAAGTTCTTCGGTCTATTTCGATGAAACTCATTCTACGCCTGAAGCGCAGAAAAGAAAAAGCTTGGAAGACAAAAGCTAAAACGCTTTGCGCCGGGATGAAGTTCCTTGATTATTATTTCCTTTCGTGTCGCCCCTGCTTCGCGTCTCGCCTTTCATAATCGCCTGATTTGCCGCCCGTCTTCTTCTCAAGACGAACATCTGTGATGGTCATTGCTTTGTCCACAGCCTTGCACATGTCGTAGACGGTGAGCGCAGCGACCGCCGCAGCCATGAGCGCCTCCATCTCCACGCCCGTCTGCGCATGAGTGGCCGCTTCGGCTTCGAGATAGACGCCCGCGTCCTGCAACTCTGCGCGCACGTCAATGTGCGTGAGCGCCAGAGGGTGGCAGAGCGGAATCAAATCCGCAGTGCGCTTGGCTGCCATTACGCCCGCGAGCCTTGCGGTCTCAAGCGGGTCGCCTTTCGGCGTTCTTCCTTCGCGCACGGCGACGACAGTTTCGGGCGACATCAGCACGCGCGCAGAGGCAATCGCGCGCCGCGCCGTCGCCTTCTTCGCGCTCGTATCAACCATAGCGACGCGACCGTGTTTGTCTAAATGAGAAAGCTTTTTCATCTTGTAATTCTAACCGTGAATTGAAGCGTACAAGTCTAATCTTACAATCCAACTACGACGGCAAGCGCACAATTTTTACAACCTCGCCTGCTTCAACGCTGCGGACTCCTTCCGGAGCTATAATGAGCGCCGTCGCCCGCGTGAACGCAACGAAGTCGGATGAGCCGCCCCACTTCAGCGGCTCTGCCATCAAGCGCCCGTCTTCGCTCGTGAGCAGGATAGCCGGAAGGTAGCTAGCCCGCTCCACAGAGCCTTTCACTGTGCGAGTGAGTATCGCTCTCTCTTCAACAAGCGCAGGAAGCGGGTCGCCCTGCATCGCTCGCAGGGCTGTTCTGGCGAAGAGATTGAAAGTGACCGAGACCGAGACGGGATTGCCGGGCAGCCCGAAGACAAGCGCGTTATCAAGGCGCGCGAAGACAGTTGGCTTGCCGGGTCGCAGGCTAACGCGCTCGAAAAATATTTCTGCGTCGAGCGAGCGCAGCGCCGTCTTCGTAAAATCGTAAACGCCCATCGAAACGCCGCCCGACAGTATGAGCGCGTCCGAGCGCGCAGCCGCTTCCCTGATCTCGCGCCGCAAAACTTTAGGGTCGTCGTTTGCCAGCGGGAGGCGTTCGACCTGCGCACCTGAGAGTTCCGCGTAAGCTCCGATTGAGAAGCTGTTGGAATCTCGAATCTGATCTTCGGCGGGTTTCTCGTCAACCCTTACAAGCTCAGTCCCCGTTGCCAGCACCGCAACGCGCGGGCGAGCGCCGACCGAAATTTGCGCGCAGCCGAACGATGCCAGCGCGGCCATCCTGGCAGCATTGATTGTCTCGCCCTTTCGCAGCACGGTCTCGCCCGCGCTGACTTCGCTTGCTTGCGGAACAATGAACTGCCCCTCTCGCGTGGCTTCCGCAATCTCAACGAACCCGCCGCCCTCGCCCGTCACCTCTACCTTCTGCACGCTGTCAGCGCCGTGGGGCACGGGCGCGCCCGTCATTATCCGCACGGCCTCGCCCGCCCGCATCTCCTCATGCCAGCCCAGCCCTGCGGCGGATTCACCGACCACACGCAGGCGAACAGGCGCGCTCTGAGTATCGGCAGAGCGCACGGCGAAGCCGTCCATCTGCGCGCGGTCGAATGGCGGCAAGTCGGAATCAGCGCGGACATCTTCAGCGAGCACGCGACCGAGCGCACGCTCTAACGCGACTCGCTCTACAGGAAGCTGTCGTGCCTGCTCTATGACGATTCGTATGGCTTCTGAGACTGAAAGCATGTTCTGTGCAGCTTTTAGATTCCAGGCTTAATGATTATAAATCCTTGCTGCACTATATTGCAGCACAGAGAGCGCTTCACAAAAAAAACTTTAGGCTCGCTAAGGGAGAGTGTATCGCGCTCTAAGTGCCTTGCTGATAAGTAATTCTATGTTCGTGCTGCTTGACAATGGTTTAAAGCCGCGATTAGAATGCCCTGCCTTTTGGGTTAGGATTTTGACTAGCCATTTAGAGAAGTAACGTTCACTGCTCCAACCGAAACGTTCCTACGTTAGTGGCGCTTTTTCATATTTCCCTGCCCGGCGTTGATCTACAAATTCAAGTCAGCGAAAAATTTTTTGCGTCAATTTCAATCGGTCTTCAAGCGACGCCACGCCTTCATCCTATCACTGAAAGTCTAAGAGTGTTTAGAAGCATTAATGAACTAATAACAGGCGGCCTGCAAAGCGGGAAGATTATCAAAAATCTCTTCTGCGGGTAATCCGGTCAGAGTTCCCGGTCTGGCCTTATACAGCGAAATCGGACAATCTGGTTCCCCCGATCATGTCAACAGCCTTGGACAATTCTGATTCGCAGCGTGCGCTGGATGCTCTCTCCCTCTCGGATGAGTTGAAGTCAGATTCCTGCCCGGAGCAGTCGGGTGGAGAACACATGGCGCTGCTGGCGCTCAGTCACACGCCCGTAGAGCATCGCCTGTATGAAGCAATGCTTGGCGCGGTCGCAGGAAGCTGTGACAAGTCCAGCCCTTTCAGCGTCAGGAGATTGATGGCGCTCACAGGGATTATGAGCTATCCGATGGTGCGCAGGGGACGCGACGGGCTGCTTAAAAAATTGAGCATACAGAATTGCGACGCGAAGGAAGCGAAAAGCGACGGGTCGTTATTCTACGTCTTCAACCCGCAGGAGATTTTCGAGCGGCGGCGCGCGAGCGGACTTGAGCCGTATCCGAAGGAACTGGAAGAGCGAAGAGAGAGTTCCGCGTTCATGCGAGCCGTAGAGCGTGTGGTCAGGAATCACCACTTGAGCCGCCGTGAGGCTCAAGTGGCGCTGCTATGCGCGCAGGGGCTTAGAAACAAAGAGATAGCGGAGCGCCTGTTTATAACAGCCGCGACTGCCAAATATCACCTTCGCAACATCTACGCCAAGTTCGATGTTACGTCAAAAGCATTATTGATCTCCCACCTACTCTCTGAAGCGCACGACGCAAAGGCTCAAGAGAGTAGGGGAGATGTTTCGCGTGCGTTGAGTTAAACGCACGGACAAAGATCACGGCTGCCCGGCCTTAACAGGGCTTCCCCCAACGGGGTACTGCCTGAGATTCAGCACAAGGTTGCACGCGCAATATTGAATGGACAGGCGAGGGCAGAAGTGTATCCGAAGAAGTTAAAGGCCAAGTCAGTATCGCCGCCGAAAGAGCAAGGGCGGAAGTTGGATAGGCGGAAAGAATAGTTGGTAGTGGTTCAGGCGTGAAATGTTCATGCTGAATTTATCTAAGCGATAATTTGAAATTGACCCGCTACTGAATGAATACTCATCTTGAAAAATCTTTCTTTTAGCTTTTTGCCTTACGCTTCAACACAATACTGAGTTTCTAAATCAATCAACTTAAGCACTGGGTGATAGAAATGGATAAAGATACGCAACTGGTCAGGGCTTCCGTCGAGCCGCGCGAGATGGAGATTCACGCCAACGGTAACGGGGGAGGATTGCCTTATGGCAGTTATGGCTACGGCGCAGCCGAGTCCCAGGATGGACACGGCTTCTCGCGCTTGCAGGCTTACTGGCAATCGGTGCGCAAACACCTGTTGCTAATTATTGGCATAGTCTTGCTCGTCACAATGATTGCCGCGATTTACATGGCTCGGCAATCGGACATCTACGAAGCCAGGTCGCGTGTGCAGGTTGATCTTGAAATAAGTAATCCGGGCGTAGGGGCGATTAAAAGCAACTCATACATTATTGAACAGCAGTTTCAAGACCCCACCTACTTCAACACGCAGATTCAAATTCTCTCCAGCCCAGGGCTTCTGAGCCGCATTGTGAAGACTCTTGATCTGGAGCATAACCAGTCGTTCCTGCATCCGCAGGGCGCGCAGAGTCGTTCGACCTGGGAGAACCTCAAACGCATGGTGGGCGCGGGCGGCAAGTCTAACGACAATCAACAAGCGCCTGCTACCTCTGTGCCATTGACCGACTCGTCGCTTGCGCCAGCCACAGCCAGCGACGATATAGCGGAGGTGAACCGGCTCGCCCCGTTCGTTGAGATGCTACAGGGCAGGCTTTCAGTAAAGTCCATCAACGATACACGCCTGATTGAAGTACGCTTCACTCATCCAGACCCGCAATTGGCCGCAAAGATAGTCAACGCCGTGACGGACGCTTTCGTACTACAGAACCTTGAGCACAAAACACAGAACACGACCTCGGCTGGAGATTTTTTACAGCATCGGATAGCGGAGCTTCAAACTGAGATGCGCACTGATGAAGAGCGCTTGATCAACTACGCGAAGAGCCACCAGATTCTCTCGCTCGACGCGAGCCAGAACACTGTCGTTGATCGTCTGGCCGGATTGAACCGCCAGCTTCTGGAAGCCGAGAATGACCGGAAGATGGCTGAAGCTGCGTGGCGTGCGGCGCAGGCTCCGGGCGCGGCAGAGGCGCTAGCCAGAGAGAACCGACGGAACGAGGCAGAAGCGCAGATAGTTGAACTCAGAAGAAAGCGCGCGGAGCTTCTGGTGGACAACACAGAGGAGTGGCCGGAGGTTCAGCAGATAAACAAGCAGATAGCAGAGCTTGAGAATCAGATCAGGCAGGCTCGCGCCGAAGACACCTCGACGCTGCGCACGAATCTTGAAACTCATTACCGTCAGGCGCTTCAGCGCGAAGAAGCCCTGCGCCAATCCTTCGAGCAGCAGCGCGGCGAGACGTTGACGCAGAACGAGGCCGCCGTCAACTACCGCATCATCCAGCAGGGAATAGAGACGAACAAGCAGCTACTCGACGGGCTGTTGCAGCGAGCCAAAGAGGTGGACATGGCTATGGCCGGGACACCGAATAACATACACGTCCTTGACTACGCCCCTACGCCGAAATCTCCCGTAGGGCCGAAGCGGCTTCAAGGCATAATGCTCGGCATGCTCTTCTCCCTTGTGCTGGGGATAGCGCTTGCGCGTTATCTGGATTATCTGGACGACGCTGTGCACACGTCCGAGGATGTGGAGAAGACTTTGCGGCTGCCGACTCTGGCTATCATCCCGGCGGTGGGAAGTCTCACGCGCAGGCGTCTGTTGCCTTCAATCGCCGCTTTTCAGAAGCGCGGCGCAATGGAGAACCGCGAGCTGCTACTTAAATCGGATGCGCGCTCGCCGCTCGCTGAAGCCTACAGACAACTCAGAACCTCTGTGCTTCTATCTGCGGCGGGCGGCGCGCCTCAAACTCTGCTGGTAACTTCCGGGCAGCCATCTGAAGGTAAGACCACGACTGCGCTGAACACGGCTTTGATAATGGCTCAGACGGAGGCGAACGTGCTCATCATAGACGCAGACATGCGCCGCCCGCGCCTGCACTCGCTCCTCGGTCTTGAAAATGGGAACGGGCTGAGCACCATACTTTCAAGCAACATGAGCGAAGCCGATATGCTCAACATAGTGGAGCATCATGGGGAGAGCGGGCTTTACGTGCTGCCTTCGGGAGCAATCCCGCCGAATCCTGCGGAGTTGCTCGGCTCGAACCAGATGCAGCGACTGATGGAGGCGCTCAAGCGCACGTTCACACACATCATCATAGATTCACCTCCCATAGCCTCTTTCACAGACGGCGTGCTGCTATCAACTAAAGCGGACGGCGTGCTGCTGGTCGTTCACGGGGGCAGAGCTTCTCGCGCCATCGTGCGTAGGTCACGCCAAATCCTGCAAGACGTTGGAGCGAAAATCTTCGGCGTCGTGCTCAATAACGTCACTCTTTCGCGGCATGACTACTATTACAGGTATTACCAGCAGAGCTATTACGATAAATACGGACAGGCAGAAGCGGAAGAGTTCGCTTCGACGGCGACGGGAACCGATGCGTAAGATTCTCGCGCCGCAGGTTATTCGCGTGCGAGATGACAGTCTGGCGACAGCCCATCAGTCTTGATGAAAATCCTGTACCTGAATCCGTCCGGGCAGCTAGGCGGGGCAGAGGTCTGTCTGCTCAACATGATGACGAGCCTGCTGATGAGCGCGCCCGATTTGAAACTGCATCTGGTCGCCTCGGAAGAAGGGGCGCTCGTAGCAAAGACCAGAGCGCTGGGCGTGCCTGTCACTGTCTTGCCGTTTCCCGGAGTATTGGCCCAACTCGGCGACGCTGGCGCGGGCGGCCCTGCCGGAGATCAGATCAGCCGCTTCGCTCTGCTACGCAAACTGCTCTCGGCTGCTCCGCACGCGGCCAGTTATCGCAGGAAGTTGCGGCGCGTCATAACTGACCTTTCTCCAGATATTATTCACACGAACGGATTCAAGATGCACGCGCTTGCTGCTATGGCGCGACCCGTAGGGACACCGGTCATCTGGCATCTGCACGACTATGTGCGCCCGCGACCTGTCATGGCTCGCCTGCTGCGATGGCTTGCTCCGCGCTGTGCTGTGGCGATAGCTAATTCAAATAGCGTCGCGGAAGACTTCAGGGCAGTTTGCGGCGAGCGCTTGCCTGTGCAGACGATCTACAACGGAGTTGACCTTAGCAACTTTTCGCCGGACGGCGAGCGTCTTGATCTGGACGCGCTTTCGCTGCTGCCGCCAGCGCCGCACGGCACTGTGCGAGTAGGACTATTAGCGACGCTTGCGCGCTGGAAGGGGCACGAGACATTCTTGAAAGCTATCTCGCTTTTGCCCTCTGACTTGCCCGTTCGTGGCTACATCGCTACCGGCGCGCTCTATCAAACCGCAGGCAGCCAGTATTCCATCAACGAATTGAGACAGCTAGCTTCCAGCTTAGGAGTCTCGCATCGCGTGGGCTTCACGGGCTTCGTCTCAGACCCGGCGGCTGCTATGCGTTCTCTGGATGTAGTCGTCCATTGCAGCACTCAACCGGAGCCGTTTGGTCTGGTCATAGCCGAAGCGCTGGCATGTGGTCGTGCGGTTGTTGCAAGCCATGCTGCGGGCGCAACGGAGTTGATTGAGTTGGGAGAGAGCGCACTGGGGCATCAACCGGGTGATGCCGAAACGCTGGCAATGAACATTGCCAGGTTGGTCGCAAGTAAAGAGTTGCGTGTGAGATTGGGACAGGCCGGAAGGGAATCCGCCTTGCGTTGCTTTGATCGGCGTCGTCTGTCAACCGAACTGATTTCACTTTACAACGGCCTGACTTCACCGCTCGCTTCTCAGGCCGAACTCGTAACGGTTTAGAGGTGATGGCTCAGGATTTCAAACTGAGCCGATATTTATCTACCCTCTAAATTATCCAATACTAATGACTCGCCCTCTATCAATGATCGATAGTTCTCAGGTTGCTTTGGAGCAGGAAGCAGCGCAGTCGTTATCGCGCTCCGGTGTTGAGTTGCGCGCCGGAACTGAAAACTCTCCTTTGCGCGTTCTTCACGTTCACAGTGGAAATCTCTACGGTGGAGTGGAGACGACTCTGATCGCTCAAGCCGGTCACAGAGAACCCGGCCTGAACATGCAACTCTCTTTCGCGCTCTGTTTCGCCGGACGCTTCAGCGAGGAACTGGCCGCGATTCGCGCACCTGTTTACTGGCTGGGTGAGGTTCGAGTCAGGAATCCGCTCTCTGTGCGTCGCGCACGCCAGCGCCTGAAGAGCTTGCTGCGGCAACAAGCTTTCGATCTGGTTGTGACGCATTCATCCTGGTCGCAGGCAATCTTCGGCTCGATAGTCAGAGAGTCAGGCTTGCCGCTCGTCTTCTGGCTTCACGGCGCAGCGCAAGGCCGTCACTGGCTTGAGCGCTGGGCGAGCCGTACACCTCCAGACCTTGTGATGTGCAACAGTCACTTCACCGCCAGCACATTGCCTAATCTATATCGAAACAGACCATCGAAGGTCGTTTATCCTCCGCACGATTCAAAGCAGGTGCGTCCTTCTATTACAGAACGCCTGGCAATTCGTGCCGAGCTTGAAACGCCGCCGGATGCAGTGGTGATTGTGCAGGTCAGCCGTATGGAATCATGGAAGGGACATGCGTTGCATTTGGAGGCGCTCAGCTTATTGAAGGATTTACCGCAATGGGTGTGCTGGCAGGTTGGAGGAGCGCAACGGCGTAGTGAAGCGCGTTACCTTAAGGCATTAAAAAATCTTGCCGTGAAACTAGGAATAGCTGATCGCGTACGCTTCGTGGGCCAACGTTCCGATATTGCTGCGCTACTTTCCGCCGCAGATATTTATTGTCAGCCCAACACGGGGCCGGAGCCGTTCGGCCTTACTTTCATCGAAGCTCTGTTAGCTCAATTGCCCGTCGTCACAACCGCTATGGGCGGCGCGCAGGAGATCATAGATGATTCATGCGGGCTGCTCACAGACCCCGACCCCAATGCATTGGCCGCATCTTTGAAGCGTTTAATTGAAGACGCTCAGTTGCGTATGAGTATGAGCGTTGTCGGCCCGGCGCGCGCACGAAAGCTTTGTGGCGTGGGCACACAGTTGAATCGGATGAATGAATTGTTCAGCGAGTTAGTCAGGCGCGATAAAGTTTAATGGTATCTCAAGCATCCATAGAATGGTTGGACGTAGATGGGCGAGCGCGACAGAGTTTGGGCACAAGTAGCGCCGCAATCTATAGCATGGTGGCGCGTGCGTTAACTGAACGTCGCGTTGGCGGAACACTCGTTGATGTCGGCTGCGGAGAAGGTAGCCTTTTGCAATTTATAAGGCATCTATTCTCCGACTATACCGGTGTTGATGCGGTGCGTTACGAGGGCTTTCCCGGCGGAGCTAAGTTCGAGCAAACGAATCTGGACGATAATCATGTGCCTCTCGCAGACGGACTTGCCGATGTGGTAGCTGCGATTGAGATCATAGAGCATCTGGAAAACCCGCGCGCCTTCATGAGAGAACTGGTGAGACTTGCAAAGCCGGGCGGTTGGGTGGTTGTCACGACACCCAATCAGCTAAGCCTGCTGAGTTTGCTGACGTTGATTTTCAAGCAACGGTTCTCGGCCTTTCAAGACGTACATTATCCCGCGCACATCTCCGCACTATTGGAAGTTGATCTCAAAAGGATAGCTGCCGAATGCGGCCTGACGGAAATATCTATTGCTTACAGCCTGCAAGGACGTTTGGTGCGCACGTCCGGGCATTACCCGGAAACGCTATCAAGACGATTCCCGCGCTCTCTTTCCGACAACCTGTTGATGATTGGAAGAAAAACTTTTGAGTAACGTCACACTGCCATCTGCGCGGATGGCAGCCACAGTAATTCGCCGTCTTCTGCGGGTCGCTACAGTGCTACTCATAATCGCTCTGGCAAGCGACTGATTCCAGAACTTCACCCGGCTCAACTGGCAGAGCACGGATGCACAGTTGAATAGCGGCATGTCCTTCTATCTTTGTTTAGCATCGTTCGCGGGTTGCTACCTTGCGGCTCGTCGTTCACTGGTGAGCGGCCTGGTCGCAGTGTTTAGTGTGGGATATGCATATGGCATCATACGTGCCAATTTACCGGAGACCTATTCGCACTTCATCTTCGATGCAGGAGTTCTCGGCCTCTACGCTGCGCAGTTGTTCCGCACGTTGAGCCAGACGCAAGAAGCCAGAATTGCTCCACTGAGAGGATGGCTTGAATTTCTCATCGTCTGGCCTCTGTTGCTTTTCCTGATTCCCATACAGGATATTCTGATTCAGTTCGTTGGGCTGCGAGGCAACATCTTTCTGCTGCCGTTCCTGTTGCTAGGAGCGCGCATGGAGCAGGACGACAAGTATAAATTGGCGCTCTGGTTCGCGGTTCTGAACCTCGCGGCTTTTATGGTTGCAGGCTCAGAGTTCGTGCTCGGCATAGAGAAATTCTTTCCTCATAATAAGATGACAGAATTGATCTACCTGAGCAGGGATGTGGTAGGACACAATACCTATCGTATCCCAGCGTCTTTCGTCAACGCGCATGCTTACGGCGGGACGATGGGGGCGACGCTGCCGCTGATAATTGGGGCGCTCGTGCAGAAAAATAAGAATAGCTGGCACAAATCTCTTCTGATGGCAGGATTCGGAGTCGCAATCGTAGGAGTCTTAATGTCTGCCGCGCGCACGCCCTTCGTAGTCGCTGCAATCTTGATAGTGGTGGCGACCTTCTCTTTACGTTCCAGAATGGGTTACGTGCTCGGCTGGTTTATTCTGCTATGCGGCATAGGCTGGGTGGCATCGGGCGAGGCACGTCTGCAACGGTTCATGGAGCTAGGTGATACGGACATGGTGGCCGAGCGTCTCTCGTGGAGCGTTAATATGAGCTTCGTAGAGGCGGCGGCAAAATATCCTTTCGGCAACGGACTCGGCGGAGGCGGCACCAGCATCCCTTATTTCTTACAGGATCGTATACGAGACCCGGTTTTGATGGAGAACGAATACGCGCGCATCATGCTTGAGCAAGGCTTGCTTGGCCTGATGGTCTGGGTAGCTTTTATAGTTTGGGTGTTAACGCGCCAGAATTACAATCGCTCCGATCCCTGGTATCTGGGAAGGCGGCTGGCCTGGGTCATGTGTGCTGTGACCTTCGCATATGCCGTATTAGGTACTGGCCTCCTGACCTCCGTACCGCATTCATGTCTCATACTCTTGATGACAGGGTGGGTTGCCGCGCGCCAAACTGAAGCAGAGCAAACACTACCCGCTTTGATTGAAATCAAGGCCACGAATTAGAGCCGGGTTTATTCTGAAGCATCAAATATGCGAATCAAGAATAGAAAATAGCGCGCGTTGAAAACAGAAAACTTTAAGGGAAACGATTTATGACGTGCGCTGCAATGCAGTCTGTAAGACCTTGATTCTATACTACAGATTTCTACCCTTGATTCGCATTAAATACGTATGCCGAATGTCTGAATGATAAGAGATAAAGTGTCCATCTTTTTATTCAGTGTCCATCATTCTGCCGCCATCTCTTCTTAATGAGTCGCACCAACCGTTTTTTAAGTGGCATAGGCTTTGGCTATGCGAGTCAGATTCTGACAACGCTGGTTGGCCTGTGGCTCACGCCGTTTCTGCTGCATCGCATAGGACAGCACGATTACGGATTGTGGCTGGTAGGCACGCAGATGATGTTTTACCTTGCGCTGCTGGATTTGGGCGTCGTCGCACTGCTGCCGCGAGAGACGGCGTTCGCAACGGGACGTGCCAGCAGTATTGCAGAAGCAAAAGATTTGCCTCTCATCATAGGCCAGACCGTGCGGCTGATCTTCTGGCAGATGCCGCTCGTCGCGCTGGCGGCGATCATCGCATGGTTCCTGATGCCTGCGGGCTGGGAAGGCTTGCGCCAGCCCCTGAGCGTCGTGCTGCTGGTCTTCGTGCTGACATTTCCTTTACGCATCTTCGGCGCGGTCTTGCATGGGCTACAGGATTTAGCTTTTCTTGGACGCATCAACATCGTTTCATATCTCGCAAGCACTGCGGTCACAGTCGGACTGGTCTACGCTGGCTGGGGACTGTATGCGCTGGCGGTTGGTTGGTCTGTGCTTCAGTTGATGAGCGCGTGCGCGGGGTGGTTTCGTCTGAGAAAGCATTTTCCGGGCGTGCTGCCGCGAAATATGCCGGAGTTGAAATGGATGACGGCGCGCGTTCGTCTGACTCAAGGCTTCTGGGTGAGTCTGAGCCAGATTGCGCAAGTGCTCTTGAA
>DATHJK010000345.1:0-4892 GCA_035316225.1 Pyrinomonadaceae bacterium | reverse complement strand
TCTTCGCCAGGACCCGAACATCGTTCTCGTCGGTGAGATTCGTGACTTCGAGACCGCCGAGATTGCAATCAAGGCCGCGCTCACAGGCCACCTTGTGCTCTCAACTCTTCACACGAACGACGCGCCCTCAACCATCTCGCGCCTTATGAACATGGGCATAGAGCCGTTCCTGGTAGCAACCAGCGTCAATCTGATTCAGGCGCAGCGACTCATACGCAGAGTCTGTAAAGACTGCAAGAAAGAGACTCCGACCCCAACAGAGGCGTTGATGGAGATCGGTTTCACGCAGGAAGAGGCAAGGCAGATTAAGACGTTCAAGGGCAAGGGTTGTCCTACCTGCAACAACACCGGCTACAAGGGGCGCATAGGTCTTTACGAAGTAATGGAAGTGACCGACGACATACGCGAGTTGATTCTCATTGGCGCTTCCGCGCTTGAGCTACGCAAGAAGGCGATTGACGACGGCATGATTACGTTGCGCCACTCCGGGCTGCATAAGATTCGCGCTGGCATAACAACTATTGAAGAAGTCGTGCGGGAGACTGTTGCATGATTAAAAGTACACGCTTGATGCGCACGATGGCGCTCTCTTTACTAATGATGATAGCGTTTTCGGTCTCGCTGCCAGTCCTTAACTCGTCAGCTCACAGCAACCGTCGCGCTGCCAGTAACCATGGAAAGCGTTTCCGTCGCCACTCGCGCTCGTGGTGGCGACGCCATCGCGCGATGCTGCGCAGACGCCGCTCCACTCTTGCCAGTCAGACCGCCACCCGTCGCAGGGCTTCTACACTTTCCGCCATGCGCAACCATGATGAAGGCGCGCTGCCTCAAGTTTCTCCCCCGGCTATAGCGAACGCAGTCCGAATGATTGAAGACCGCAGGGCATCGAAACGCGCTCAGGCGCGTATGTCAAATTCTGCATCCGCCTCACAACCTGCAATGAGCGGAACGGTTCGCGGGCGCTGGAACATGGTTCTGCCCGGCGGCTGGACAGGCCGCGCGCAGGGCGCAAACGGAGCAATGTCTTTCCGCATGATTGCATCGGACGGACGCCCCGAGGGACAGGGCGCGCTCACACCGCTCGCATTAAGCTCCACGTCAAACGATGTGATTTCGGGCAAGCCCAGAAACCGCACGCTCGGCGGCGTATCGCTCCCGCAGCTAAGAAGCACTGTCATTGATCGCATGATTAATGCTGGTGGATGGGTCGTAAATGATGTTGACCGAGAGATAGGCGGTCATCGCGTGTATATCGTATTCGCTCAGACGCCCGCATCCGAAGACGGGCGCACCCCGCAGCAGAACTTGGTTTTCTACTTCACTGTTCTCGACGGGCGCATCTACAGTTTCGAGACGGCAGCGAACACTGAGTTCGCCGAGCGTGTCGCCGCAGACGTTGAGCGCATCATCACTTCCATCACAGCAGGGGCGGGAACAGCAGCAGCAGCAGAGCCGCCCCGTCGCTAACTCACTTTAACGCTGAATCCGAACAACGCCCTTCTGATTGATTTCCCGCGTTCGACGCGAGAAGAAGCCTACCGAGCAGGAGACGATCACCGCATGACGATGACCGATGCCACCCCACAGATAACGCTTTCCGAGCTGCTCAAGAAGATGACAGAGCTGGGCGGTTCGGACTTGCACATAACCACAAACACAGCGCCCCAGGTTCGCATTGACGGCCACCTACGCCCGTTAGAAAGCTACAAGCTGCTCACCTCCGCTGACACGAAGCAACTCGCTTACTCTGTTCTCACAGACGCGCAGAAGCACCGGTTCGAGGAGAATCTTGAATTGGACTTCTCTTTCGGCGTCAAAGGTCTTTCGCGCTTCCGCGCAAACATCTTCAACCAGCGCGGCGCTGTCGGCGCAGTTTTCCGCGCCATTCCTTACGAGATTAAATCTTTCGAAACACTGGGTCTGCCGTCCGTTGTTAAGGAGTTGTGCAACAAGCCGCGCGGTCTGATTCTTGTTACAGGCCCGACCGGCTCAGGCAAGTCAACAACGCTCGCTGCTATGATTGATAAGATAAATATTGAGCGGCATGAGCACATTCTGACCATAGAAGACCCTATAGAGTTTCTTCACAATCACAAGAGCTGTCTTGTCAACCAGCGCGAGGTGAACGCAGATACTCGCAGCTTCGCAGACGCGCTTCGCACGGCTCTTCGCCAGGACCCGGATGTTGTGCTCGTCGGCGAAATGCGCGACCTTGAGACGATTGAATCCGCCCTTCGTATTGCAGAGACAGGCCACCTCACGTTCGCAACACTGCACACTAATTCTGCCGCCTCGACAATCAATCGCATCATTGACGTATTCCCTTCGGAACAGCAGGCGCAGATTCGCGCTCAACTCTCGCTCGTGCTCGAAGGAATTCTTTGCCAGTCGCTTCTGCCACGCGCAAGCGGGCAGGGACGCTGCATGGCGCTTGAAATCCTTGTACCCAATCCTGCTATCAGAAACCTTGTGCGCGAAGACAAGATTCACCAGATTTACTCTATGATGCAGACGGGTCAGGACAAGTACGGCATGCAGACCTTCAATCAGGCGCTTGCCACGCTCTACCACAAGCGACAGATAACGCTTGAGTTGGCGTTGCAGCGCTCGTCGAACGCCGACGAGCTACGCGAGTTGATTGATCGCGGCGCAGGCATCAACGCTGGCAACACCGGCAACCCCATGGGTGGGCAGATGCCTCAGCCAAGACCCGCTCCCGGCCATCACCCAAGCCCTTACGCACAGCCGCGCCCCGTCGGCGTGCGCCCAACACCAAGATAAAAATAATGATGAAGGGTGAGTGCAGAGTGCAGAATGAAAACTATTTAATTCATCACTCATCATTCTGAATTTATCACTAGGAGTTAAAGATGCCCACTTACGTTTTCAAAGGCCGCAACCGGATGAATGAAGTAATTGTCGGCGAGCGCGTCGCGGACAACCGCGAGATGCTCAGGCAGATGCTTCGTCGCGAACAGATCACGCTCACCTCTGGCAAAGAGAAGGGGCGCGAGATAGGCATCCCGAAGCTGGGCGGTCGTCAGAAGGTGAAAGCCAAAGAGCTGGCCGTCTTTACACGTCAGTTCTCCGTCATGATTGACGCTGGCCTGCCGCTGGTTCAGTGCCTTGAAATCCTGGCTCAGCAGCAGGACAACAAATTCTTCCAGCAGGTCTTGTTGCAAGTGCGGCAGGATGTCGAAGAAGGCTCCACGCTGGCAATAGCCATGTCCCGCCATCCGAAAGTCTTCGACCAGCTCTACGCGAACATGGTCGAGGCGGGCGAGACGGGCGGTATACTTGACTTGATTCTTCAGCGCCTTTCGACGTTCATCGAGAAGATCGTCAAACTCAAACGCGACGTGGTATCGTCAATGATCTACCCGGTCGCAGTTATCTTACTGGCTATCGTGGCCGTCGCCGTCATCATGATCGTGGTCATCCCGCAGTTTCAGCAGATTTTCATAGGTCTGCTTGGGCCGGGTGAAGCCTTGCCGCTCCCTACGCGCATTGTCGTCGGCATAAGTAATTTCCTTGCGGGCTGGGGTGGTCTGGCGATTCTACTCATCTCAATAGGCACTGTGGTCGGCATTCGTTTCTACTACAGGACGCCGGGCGGTCGCCGCCTGCTTGACAAGGTGCTTTTGAAGCTTCCAGTCCTCGGCACCATCTTCCGCAAAATCGCCATCGCTCGCTTTTCGCGTACCCTCTCGACACTTCTCTCTTCAGGCGTTCCCATCTTGCAGTCGCTGGACATCACTGCACGCACTGCGGGCAACGTGATTATCGAAGAGGCGATCATGAAGGTGAGAACAGGCGTTGAGCGAGGCGAGAGCTTTGTTGATCCGCTGAAAGCGACTGAAGTATTCCCGAACATGGTCGCGCAGATGATTGGGATAGGCGAGCAAACAGGCGCGCTCGACTCAATGCTGGGCAAGATAGCGGACTTCTACGAACAAGAGGTTGACGCCGCAATCGCCAACATGCTCACACTGATCGAACCCATACTCATAGCCTTCCTGGGCGTCACCATAGGCTCAATCGTCATCGCCATGTACCTGCCGCTCTTCACACTGATCGGCAAGCTTTCTCAGGCCCACTAACGCCCCTACGGGGCAAACATAACTGGCAGTTTGGGACAACCATAACTAACCATTTCGGACAAACATAACTTACGCCGCCTGTAAGCTTCTCTATAAGAGAAGCTTACAGGCGGAATTTCTTTTTCACTACTTTCTTAATTCCCAAGAAACTCAGCGAAGAATGGTGAAGAGGATTATTACTAGCAGGACTAAATTTCACTTATATAGATCTATGACCATTGTTCCAATAGCAACAGCCAAGTCCTCTCTAAGTAAAGTTATAACTGACCTTACCGACTATGACGCTGGAGTGGTTTTAGCTATATATAGCTATGACCATAGTTCCAATATTTAGCAATGTATCTGCCGCTCTTCACTCTGATCGGCAAGTTTGCTTAAATTGAAATTTGCCTGAGGGGTACGCTGTTGTTGTGGAAGAAAAATAATTAGCGTCCCTCGAAAATAATTACTGTTTCTGGGAAAAGTTACCGTATCAGGAAACAATTTTAACGCCCGCGCCAAGCTTATAAGCTTGGCGCGGGCGTTAAATTCCTGCTACATCTATTGGTATGCTTCAGAGATCCTAGTCACCTTGACCTTCGTGCACATCATCGGCAAGTATTAGATTACGTCGATTCAGCAAAGTATCTACGAAGGCATCAGAAGTAATCCTTGTACTGGACCCGTAAAACTGGACAGAATTTAGCTCCTACTAAGTGAGAAGGCAACGGCTTGCGCTTGATTTTGCCTCCACTGCTCTTCGAATTCCACTGGTGTCAGATAGCCCAATGAAGAATGGATTCGCTTCTTCAG
>DATHJK010000344.1:0-6810 GCA_035316225.1 Pyrinomonadaceae bacterium | reverse complement strand
CAGCAGGCCCTGCGCCGATAATCAAAAGGTCTAACTGCTCGTTCATAAAAAAGTCTGGAGCCTGGAGTCCGAGGTCAAAAACAGTCTTTTGCTTTTGATTCCAGACTCTTTTTAAAATATCAACTTGCCGCGCGCGACCAGAACCGATGAGCCGGCGACGCGGACTTGCTCAACGTTTCCGCGTGTGCCTGTCACTTCAAGATGAATCCGGCTTGGCCTATTCATAAAATCGCCCTGCTCTATGACGAAACGATAGACGCCATATTCCGGGTCAATCGAGAGCGCGCCGTGATGCACAAGGTAGCCGCCGAGCGGCCCCGCTGCGCTGCCCGTCGCGGGGTCTTCCATCATCCCGAGGTCTGGAACGAAGAAACGCGCGTGCGCAGCATTGTCTTCTTTCGTCTCGAACGTGAAAGCGTAGCAGCCCGTCGCGCTGGCAGAGCGGTAGGCTTCGACCAGTCCCGCTGCATCCACGCTGCAACGCCCCAGAGCTTCGAGCGAGCGCACGGGCACAATCAGCATACTGTTGCCCGTCGAAATCGCCTGAACCGGCAGGCGCTCGTTCAGATCGTCAACGGAAAGACCAATCGCGCGAGCTATGCGCCCGCGAGCATCCTTGTCTGCAACCTCTTTGACGATTTCAAACTGCCCTTGCGTCATCACCACGCGCACAGGCTCATTGTTTTGAAACTCTATCTCGACGGGAAGCACGCCAATGCCCAGTTCGTGCTCAATGCGAACAAGGCCGCTGCCGCCTTCCGGCAAGGAGACTATGCCTTCCAGCGCGAGCGCGTACCATGTGCCCACGACAGGGTGACCCGCAAAGGGAAGCTCGCGCGCAGGCGTAAATATACGCAGACGACGCAAAGCTCTCTCTTCATTTGAAGGAAGCACGAAGACGGTTTCCGACAGATTCATCTCGCGCGCTATCTGCTGCATCTCGTCGTCCGTTATCCCTTCGGCCTCAGGGAAGACTGCCAGAGGGTTGCCGCCGAAAGCGTGATCCGTGAACACGTCCAACTGTAGAAAACGGTATTTGGGCACTGGCTTCGTCTCCGTTTCGCGAAAAGAAATTTTCGCCATCATCAGGCGGGAAAGCTCAATCAGTCAAGTTTGTGAAGCCGATTATAGCGGGCAGGCTTGGTATTGAGATTGAAGAACTGGTATTTCAACACGGAGATGGGCGCGTAGGATTCAAGGATTTCAAATCTGAGGATCTGAAATCTTTCTCTGTAATCTATCTGTCTTCATCGGTGTCTCTACAGTAAATCGTCCTCTTGAATCTTTAAGCTAACAGAATCTAGCCAGTAGCTTGCCTGAGAAAAAGGTGAAGAGAATCGAGATGCAGGCGGCCCCGAGCGCGCCGACAAGCATGCTCGCAGGAAGCAACCAGTTGAACGCGCGACCTATGAAGCCGAGACTGTTCAGACTAGCGCCCAGCAATCCTAATAGACCGCCGAGCATGAGGAGCGCGCCGATGAGCGTGGCCCAATCGCGCTCGGAGAAAAGTAGAATGAGCGCAAGCAGGATTAAGGTGATGAAGAGGCATATCCACTTGGCGAGCGACACATGGCGTATGCTGAGCGCGAGCGAGTTATCGGCGATGCCGGGGGCGAGTCCCACGGCCTTTAGAATGCGAGCGTCCTCTATGAAATCGAAGGCGGCTGCAAGCAAAGAGAAGAGAATCGCCGCCCACCCTATCCATTTTGCCCAAGAGAAATGTACCTGCGAGAGCAGCAGGCTGAGCGCGACGAAGAAGAGCGTGTAGCCGAAGATGTAGACGAAATCCTTATGCACGCTCTCGCTCATCCTGCGGCGTTCGTCACTTCCCAAAGCGCCTAGAATCGTATCAATGCCCGCGCCCGTTCTGACCAACTCCATCGCCAGAACGGGGCTATGGTATTGGTCCGGCAGTCCTTCCCTCTTCTCCTGGCCCATCCATAACGACAGGCCGAGAAAGAGAAAGGCCAGACAGCCGACGAAGATGATCTCGCGTGATGTGACAAGGCAGTCCATTGCAATCAATCACTCTCCATCTGGTCTTCAGGCTGAACGATCTTTTTCTGTCCATCTATCTCATTATTGCTGCCTGGCGGTGCCGGGATTGCCGCATGATGCGCGGGTGGTCTCAAATGATTCAGCAACTCGCGCAGCCATTCGGGCGACTTCTCCAGCTTGTCCGCTATGCTGCCCAGATGAGCAGGAATGTTCTTCACATCCTGAACAACTCTGGCGACTCCGGTGAGGCGGTCCAGAACCTTTTGCTCGTATTCCGTCATGGAACTCTTCCGCAACTTCTCTTTGAGACTCTTTGTGAAATCCTCGAACGCAAATTCGCCGGTGGCTGGTTTGAAAAACTCGTTGACATTAGCGATTGAGCAACTCTTCAGGAAGATTTGATCCAGTATATGCGAGCCAAGCATACGGTAGCTCTCAAATTGGGCCTCGCTGAAGAACTGGTCAGCGATGGACTCCTGCGGAAAGTCTCCGCTCTCCTGATAATAGTTGCGCACATCGCGCGGCTCGTCGCCGATGAGCGAAGGCTTCAGATAGATTAGATAGCCGTCATCTCTCTCAGGATCAAGACCCTCATCAACGCATGAATATCTGATTCTGCCGATGGCAAAGTAAGTGCCGCCTTTGCTCTCTTCGGTGGCCGGGCTGTAGATGTAGAATTTATCGAACTCGACCGAAACGCCGAAGTCCACACGAATCTGGCGAATCGCCATCGCCAGTGAGTCGAACGAATATTTGGTGTCGGTGCTTGCGTCGCTGACGACGATATAGCGGCAGCGGCGCATCACCATCTCATAAAGTCCGAGGTTCTCGAAGTGGCCGCCGTCTGAAAGATAGACATAGGGGCTTTTATCGTTCGTCATGCCAAGCGCTTCGGCGACAATCGGCCTGACGGAATACCTTGGCGATTCCAGAGCGAAAGTTCGGCCAAGAAGCTTGCCGGGCGTATCGCCCGCAGGGCCAGGATTACCGAGCCAGAAACCGAGCCGCACGTTGAAGAGCGTCATGATGAAGCGCACGATTGACGACGACATCATGTAGCCCATATTCGGGCTTGCTGCCGCGCCGGATATGGCGACCGCCGTGCCGAGCGTGATTCCTCCGGCGTAATCGTCCGAACTGCGATAGCCTAGCCAGTAACTGCCCGCATGAAGCGGCGAGATGGAGAACGACTCCGCTTTGCGATCCTGCCATGCGAGCTTATCGCCTCCGACGAGGTTGAGCGCGCAGTTGATGACGTGCAGAAGTTTTCTTTGACGAATCTCCCTGGCCGCCTGCTGCTTCCGCTCTTCGGGCTTCACCAGTTGGTTCGGCGCGCTCGTCTCATCGTCGTCCGATCTCAGAGACGGCTTCAATTTAGCCATCTCTATGTCGTCCTCTGGATCAAAACCTGTGAACTCGTTCGGATGACGGTCGTGCGTCGGATCAGAGTCGTCTTCATGCGAAGCTCCCAGATAAGCGCGCATGATGCGGTTGCGCCAGTAGTAGTGAAGCGAAAACTTGTTCGTGTTAATACATAACCCTGCAATCCAGCCTATAAATCCGATGATCGCGGCTGCGATTGCCATAAACTCTGCCGTTGAGCCGTAAAGAATCATTCGATGCTGGCTCGGATCAGTCACAGGCATGAAGGGTGTAGTGCTAGTCGGGCTAACTAACTGGATAACAACTGCGAGCCACTGCCCCAGCGATCTGCCCTGGACGCCAATTGACAATCCATCTGAATTAAATAACCAGCCGATGAAAATAGAGAGGCCGTAGAGCAGCCAGTCAGTGATGAGAGCTAGCAGAATCAAGATGGAGACCAGAAAGAGCAGCGACGCGATGTTCGTCGCCATTACCAGTATCTTCGAGGTCAGGCTCGGTTTTCTTCTCCCAGACTCGTTGGCGGGCGTCTTCTCGCTAAAGCCGCCGAGGAGCGAGAGCGCGCCGCTGACGATTGCTATCAAGCCAACGGCCATTTCCTTATATCCGGGCCACTCAAAACTGCTGACCGATTTGTAAAGTTTCCCTCCGACATCCAGAAAGAGTGTCGGGCCGAAGAAGACAATCAGGCACAGTGTGATCCAGCCGACGCCGAAGATCATGAGGTATGCGCCGGAGCGCGCCCACCACTCTTGATCCGAGTCGTCCGTTAAGCCGCTGGTCAATCCGGCGAGCAGCGTACCTCCGATCATGAGCAGCCCCAGCAACGAAGGAACCGCCAAAGTCGCATAGAGTCGCCCTCCCTGACCCTGTAGATTACCTATAAGCTGTGAAACTGTAATCGCTAATTTCCAGGTGACGGGGCCTATTATGAACCCTGCGATGACGATGAAAATTGTACCCCACCCCGCGCCGCGAAGCGCGTTTGAAAGCTTGCCGCTCGCCTTGTACTCTTTCCATGGAAGAAAGATGAGGCAGAAAATCCACGCGATCAAAAGAACCCCGATGGAGAACTTGATAAATGGCCCTGAATCAATCTTACGCGCGTAGTCAGAAGGTATGCGCGACCAGTAGGTCGAGAGCGCCATGGCGGAGATGATCAGAGGCGCGAGACACAGAGCTAGGAATCTTCGCGGGCTGTCATTGCGATTCGCCGTGCTCGGCAGATTGACGCCTATATAACTGAGAGCCATCACGTTGCCGACAAAACCTATGATGAGACTAAAATGATCTTTAAAGAAAGTCAGTATAGGGCCTGCATTCGCAATCTCAATGATATGTCCCCTGAGCATCAGCGCTAACCAGATACGCGGCAGCATCAGCACGGTCATGATTACGGGCAGAAAGACCAGCCAGTTGAGCAAGAGATTCCGTAGATAGACGGCCACCAGCGTCCACGTATCCGCATTAAGCAGACCTTTCTGTGGACTCAGATAGTTGCTGTAAGTACGCAGCGCGTAGATGGGCTTAGGGTCTGGCTCAAGCGATGAGGGCGGACGCTCGCGCAGCTTTTCAAGCACCTCCTGAACCCCTTTGCGTTTAATCCATGCCGAAAGCCACCCGCCTATGAAGCCTCCGCCCGAGACGGTCGAGAGATAATCGAACTCGCCCAACATATGGTAGCGCGCCAGTCCCTGCAAGATGCCCAGATTGAAAGTCGCGCTACGTATGCCGCCGCCCGAAAGACAGAGCGCTGAGCGCTTGAGCGAATGAATCAGCCTGTAAAGAGCGGGCAACAGTTTTTCGTTCAATTCCAGATGGCGTTGCCATTCCATCGCGCTGTCCTTCAGGCTCTCCTCATACTTCTCCCGATAATCATCTGGATGCCGTTTCTCCATCTCTTTTAGCTCTTCATCCTTCTGCGCCTCCTCAAGCTCTTTTTTGGCCGCAACATAGATTTTGATACGCTCGTCATCGCTATCCTCTAAGCTTCCGTACTCCTGTTCAAGTTCCGCTTCCAACACCTGGTACAAAGCCAGAGGGGCTTCGATTCTTCTGTCTGTCATGATTTACTCCTTGATGAGTTGAGCCGCTATAAGTTGCCATTCTACAGTCGAGCGCATCGTATCTGTTTCAAGAGCGCCGCGAGCTTAAGAGGTCAACGAGATGGATGATGCAGTCAATGTCTATTTCTTCAAAACTCTATCAACGAAGACTTTCGGCGCGAGCGCGTCTTACGGGGGCACGAAGCGCACACTGTGACGATTTACCACGAAAAGCTAAAAGCAAGGTTAGATGAAGAGCAATCGCTTGCCGTTCGAGTCGAGAGTTAACGGAGCGATTGCCGCATGATACTTGAATATTTTCGTAGGCGCGAGAGCGAGCCTCTAATGCTCTAACTTCGTCAACGCGAAAATATGAAGCCTTAGTTAAGAGCGCCTTGCCCTTCGCGTTTCTAATGGCACTCAGGCGGTTTGCCTGTCACTTGCTGCACGGAATCAAAGAACTGCTCGATGGTGAGTGGCGCGACGGTTATCTTCTCGCAAATCTTATCAACCATGTGAGACCCCAACTCACGATAGCTCTCAAATTGCGACTCGCTGTACATCTGATCGGCGGTGGATTCGTGCGGGAACGCTGGATGCGATTGAGCGTAGTTGTAAACGTCAATGGACTCGCTTCCGCTCAGCGCCGTTTTGATATATATGAGATAGCCATCCTCCACGCCGGGAGATGCGTCCACGCACGTGTAACAGATTCTGGCAACGGCGCAATACTTATGATCAGGAAGTTTATCGGGGCGCTTCTCTTCGCCTCGGCCACCGTCGTCTTCGGGCAGAATCAGATAGCTCTCAAACTTGATAGGGACGCCCAGATCAACTCGTATCTTGCCGACGGCATTCCCAAGCCCTTCGTAGCTGTACTCCGGGTCAGCGCTCCCATCACTGACAACTATGAAATGGCAGCGCCGCAAGACCATCTCGTAAAGTCCGAAGTTTTCGAAATGGCCGCCATCTGAAAGATAGACGTAAGGATGCTCGTCATCCGTTAGACCGAAAGTCTCCGCGAGGATGGGACGTGCCGCGAGCCTTGGCCCGGCAGTGTCATAGGTGCTCCTGCCCCACTTACCGTTCCCGGCAATGCCGGGATTGCCCAGCCACCATCCCAACCGGACGTTGAAGAGAGCTAGAAGAAATGTCACGAAGGTAGAAGAGTAATAGCCCATGTTTGGACTTGCAGCAGCACCAGAGATAGCCAGTGCTGTGCCAAGCGTAATGGCCTGATCATTATTATTCAAACCATACACGCGAGAATCCCTGTACCCGACGCAATAGCTCCCAGAGTGCAAAGCTGAAACGGTGAAGGATTCAGCCTGCCTATCCTGCCATGCGAGGTTTTTCCCGCCCACCAGATTCAGCGTTATGTTAA
>DATHJK010000343.1:0-13013 GCA_035316225.1 Pyrinomonadaceae bacterium | reverse complement strand
CGCGTGGAAGTTGGATGGTCGCCCCTGTATGATCTGGCGCGAGGGCTTGCGGAGACAATTGGCTGGTGGAAGCTTCAACTGAAAAAATAGCGTACGAGCAGGCGCGTTGTCCTCTGTGCGAGGCGGTCTCGCCGCGCGAATTTCTATTTCGCGGGCAAGTCCCTGTTCATCAAAATCTATTGATGCGCGATCAACAGGCTGCGATTGACATCCCGCGCGGCGAACTGTCTCTGACAGTTTGTGAAGAGTGCGGGTTCATCTTCAATCGCGCTTTCGATCAACAAAAGATCATGTACGGCGAAGATTATGAGAACACGCAGGCCTGCTCGCCCTCCTTCAATGAATATATGGATGGACTGGTCCGTCACATGATAGAGGAGCGCAACGTGCGCGATTGTCATGTTGTGGAAGTCGGCTGCGGCAACGGACTGTTTCTGCGCAAGCTAGTAGCATATGAGGGAGCCGGTAATCGCGGCTATGGATTCGATCCGAGCTACACTGGCGAGGCAAGCGAGCTTGACGGTCGCTTGAAATTTGCCACACGCTATTATGATTCGGAGTGCGCTGATGTCCCTGCCGACGTGGTTATCAGCAGGCATGTCATAGAGCATGTGCCGCGCCCCGTCAGCTTGCTACGCGACATTAAGAAAGCTCTGGCGCGTGCGCCAGAAGCGCGTATTTTCTTTGAGACGCCGTGCGTTGAATGGATACTGCGCAATCAGGTCATCTGGGATTTCTTTTATGAGCATTGCTCTTACTTCACTGCCCGGTCGTTAACGACCGCGTTCGAGATGGCAGGCTTCAAGGTAGAGAGCGTGCGTCATGTATTTGCCGGACAATATTTGTGGTTAGAAGCTACGTTGCCGGACGCGAAGCTTGCGGTCAGTAAGCAGCCGGGCGAGACTGCTGCTCTGGCCGAAGCGTTCGCTCGCGCGGAAAACGATTTGAAACGAGATTGGGAAAGTAAGATTCAATCGCTCGCAAGGCAGGGAAAAGTGGCGCTGTGGGGCGCGGGCGCGAAAGGCGTCACGTTTGCAAATCTCATTGATCCTGAGCGATGCTGGATAGATTGCATCGTTGATCTGAATCCATTGAAGCAGGGCCATTTCGTGCCGGGAACAGGTCATCCGATTGTGAGCCACAGGGATTTAACGAAGCGCGGCGTCACGAGCGCAATCTTGATGAACCCGAATTATATGCAGGAGAATTCATCTTTGTTACAGGCCGCCCAATCGGATGTTCGGCTAATCGAAAAGCTATGAGATTGATTATTGACACGACCGAAAAGACGATCACCTGCCGAACCGAAACGGAAGAACGTGTGATTGATCTCTACTCGAAAGAGGCATTTGAGTTAATCTCCGAGCAATGGTTGAAGGTGGGCTGGGATCAAAAATATTCCTACACGTTTAGCTGGCTTGGCCGCCCCGTAGTCCAGTTGCCCGAAGATATGATTCGCGTGCAGGAAGTTATCTATCGCGTGCGCCCCGACGTGATCATTGAAACGGGCGTGGCGCACGGCGGGTCTCTAATCTATTACGCAAGCCTCTGCAAGGTCATGGAGCGCGGGCGCGTCGTAGGGATTGATATTGAAATCCGGCCTCAGAATCGCCGGGCTATCGAAGCTCACGAAATGAGCCACTTGATTACGTTGATTGAAGGCAGCTCGACCGCGCCGGAAGTGGTACGCCTTGCGCACTCGCTTGTAAAGCCGGGCGAAACAGTGCTCGTTATCTTGGATTCAAATCACAGCAGGCAGCATGTCTCCGCTGAGCTTGAGGCATACTGTGATCTGGTTACACCGGACTCTTACATAGTGGCGACGGATGGGATTATGAAAGACCTGTACGATGTGCCGCGAGGTGATATTGAGTGGCAGTGGGATAACCCGACCGCAGCAGCCGCAGAGTTTGCCGAGCGCCACACGGAATTTACGCTTGAGCAGCCCGTCTGGCCTTTCAACGAAAGTTCTCTGGCTGAGAACATTACGCATTGGCCGGGCGCATGGCTGCGCCGCAAGCAGAAGTAGCTTTGCTGAAGTTCAAAGGAAGTTAATAGATAGATGACCTCAACTCGCGGGCAAACTTTAATTGTCGTACCGACCAGAAATCGCGCAGACCTGGCGCGTAATGCTATTCGCTCTGTGCTTGAGCAGCGTGAAGCGAATGTGCGCTTGATGGTGTCGGACAATTCCACAAGCGAAGCTGAGATTGAAAAGCTCTCACAGCATTGCCGGGATTTGAAGGACGAGCGCGTGACATATACCAGGCCGCCCGAACCCCTGCCCATGCCGCAGCACTGGGAATGGGTCATTAAGCAGGCGCTTGCGGACGCTTCCGTCAGCCACGTCGGATACCTCACCGACAGGATGATATTTAAGAAAGGCGCGCTGAAGAGGCTTCAGGAAGTAATCGCGGCGCACCCGACACGAGTTATCTCGTACAACCACGACATGGTTATCGATTGGGAGCGCCCCATCTACTTGAGACAGGAAGCGTGGACGGGCAAAGTTGTGGGAGTGAATTCGGCGGAGTTGATTGCGCTTTCGGCGCGTGCGGATTTTCCCCATTGCATGCCTCGCATGGTCAACTCCGTCACGCCGCGCGAAATCTACGACCATCTGCGAAGCCGTTACGGTAACGTCTTCACCTCCGTAGCTCCCGATTACTGCTTCTCTTATCGCTGCCTTGCGCAGGAGGAGATGATTGTCTACATAGATGAAGCCTTGCTCATACATTACGCGCTTGACCGCAGCAACGGCCACAGCATGGCGCGAGGGATAAAAACCACGGACTATACGGATTTCGTTGCGAATATGGATAACGGATTCACTCTGCCCAGAATGCCTCTGCCGGAGCTTCTGACGGGCAGCAACGTGATGCTGAATGAATATTTTTTCGTGAAGGAGGAGAGCCATAGCGATAAGTTTCCGCCGCTTGACGAAGGGGCATACTTTGAGCGGCTTGCGAACGAAGTGGAGTTGTTTGCAGACCCGGAGGAGAAGGAGGCGGCGAAGAGTTTGCTGGCTCAGCATAGAGCGGAACAGAGCAGCAACGGCTCAGGCCGCTCTATTCCTCGTAAGGTTATAGATAAACTGAGGTGGGAGACGCGCGGCCCGGCGACCAAACCGTTGTGGATGATGCTGGCAGGCGCTTTGAAGATTAAACCGCCCGGCGACCAGAGATTCGGCTTTGATACCATTGATGAAGCTTTCGACTACGCCGAGCGTTATCCACGAAAGCGCTCGCGTGACTTCAGCATCTATCCATTTAAATGTACTCCGCTGTCCGGCTCCAGTTATGAATCGAGGAGATTGTAATGTGCGGCATCTGTGGAGTGTGGGGTGAGGTCGGTCGAGAACCCGTCGAGGCGATGGTTGCGGCCATGCATCATCGTGGGCCGGATGATAGAGGTATCTATCTTGCCCAGGGCGTTGCTCTGGGGATGACACGCCTCAGCATCATTGACCTCACGCCTGCCGGTCACCAGCCGATGAGCAACGCGGAAAAGACGGTCTGGATAGTTTATAACGGCGAAGTCTACAACTTTCAGAGCGAGCGCGCTCTATTAGAAGCCAAAGGTTACAGGTTCTCTTCCACGTCCGATACTGAAGTCGTCCTGCGTATGTACGAATACTATGGAGACGACTTTCTTCAGAGACTGCGCGGCATATTCGCTCTGGCAATCTATGATGCGCGGCGCGGGAGCGGACAGGAACGGCTCCTGCTGGCGCGCGATCATCTTGGAATCAAGCCGCTGCTGTTTGCGCGTATCGGGGGGCGATTGATTTTCGCCTCGGAGTTGAAAGCCATACTCGCAAGCGGGTTGCTCACGCCTGAGATTGATCCGGTTGCGCTCCGGCTGCTGCTGACCTACGGCTCTGTCTATCAGCCTCGCACGATTCTGAAAAATGTAGAGATGCTGCTGCCCGCGCATCGTCTCATCATAGAGCACGGCGTCGAGCGCATTGAGCGCTACTGGTCTCTGGGCATAGATCGCAAGCCTGATCTGAGGGCGCGCAGCTATGACGAGTTGGTTGAAGAAGTGGTCGCCGTGCTCGAAGAATCCGTTCGTTTGCAGATGGTGAGCGACGTGCCGCTGGGCGCATTTTTAAGCGGAGGCGTTGACTCCTCACTGCTCGTCGCCATGATGGCGCGCATTGCTGGCGACAGGATTAAAACTTTTTCCGTGGGCTTTGAATCCGAAGGGGCAGAGATTGACGAAAGCGACGATGCCGAGCGCACAGCCCGTTTTTTAGGCACAGACCACTCCGCCGTTATCGTTCGTGGAGAGGATGTGCGTGACCGCATTGAGCACATAGCCTACAGTCTGGATCAGCCGTCGGTTGATGGAGTCAACTCGTATTTTGTCTCTATGGCTGCGCGGCGAGCGGTGACTGTGGCTATCTCTGGAACCGGCGGCGATGAATTGTTCGCGGGCTATCCGTGGTTCATCAATATGGTTCTGGAGCAGGCCGACTTGCAGCATTCTCCCTGGAAAGCTCTGGCGAGGACTCTGCTTGCGACGATAGCCAGACAGCCAGCTTTCGACCCGCTCGCTACTGTAAGCGGCGGTCAGGGATTTAGCAGAGCCAGAAACTGCGCGGGGTTCGTAGCAAGGTACGCTAACAACTATCAGATATTCGGCGCTCTTGGCGCAGCGCGTCTGCTGGCTCCCGAATTGAGAAAACAGACGCAGGCCGGGCGCGCGCTTCACTATGATCTGAACGCGATGGATGAGCTACCGCAAGGCTCTGTTATAGAGCGTGTGACCGGCCTTTGTCTGCGCGGGTACACGAACAATCAACTCTTACGCGACATCGATGCGGTCTCTATGGCGCATTCACTGGAGGTCAGGGTTCCCTTTCTCGATCCGGTCGTAGTGGATACTGCGCTTTCAATTCCAGATAGCGCGAAGCTGAGGACGCCGAGCGATCTTGCCGCTGTAGCGCAAGGGACTTACAGGGAGACTGGGGCAAAGCGCATCCTTATAGATGCGGGGCGGCCATTTCTTCCAAAAGACTTTGACCTGCAATCCAAAAGAGGTTTCGGCATGCCGTTCGGCACATGGCTGCGTGGGCCATTGCGCGAAGTTTTTATGGATACGTTCTCCGAGAGCGCGCTCAAGCGTCGTAAGCTACTGGATGTGAGCGAAGCTTCTGCAATCAAAGAGAGATTTTTGAGCGGCGAACGCAGTTGGGTGGAACCCTGGCTGCTGATGATGTTGGAACTCTGGTGTCGTGAAGTTTTAGACCGCGCGCCATCTGCGCACCGACCCAACGCGCGGCAATGGGAGTTTACCGGAAGCGATAGGGGCGCGCTCTTTTCCTCTCGTCACTCATAGTTGAAGAAGAGTTGAGTCAAACGATTTTAGATTAAGGTTCGAGCCATTCTGAATTATTGCTTGATATAAGAAGTTGTTTGAAGTGTCTCTGACAGAGACGTAAGGTAATCTGCTTTTTCAACCGGCTTCTCAGCTTTTGACAGCGCACAATGAAATCTCCATTCGATACCGATCCATATCCCGGCAGACCGAAAATCCTCTTTATTGGCTTAACCGAAAGTTCACATAGTCATTCATGGATTAACCTGCTGGACGAAGCTGATCTGAACGTCAGGCTCTTCGGCTTATCGAGCGGCGTGCCCCCGGATAGTTTCAATGTGCGAACATACGTGACAGGGGTAACGCCGGAAAAGTTGAACGCGCAGACTCGCGCAAGATTTTACTCGCGCATGCGCACAATTCAACTCTTCAAGAAAGGGTTCTCGCGTCTAATCATGGGTGACGTGAGGGCGTTTGAAGAGAGATGGCTTGCGAGCATTATAAGAGAGTGGCAGCCGGATGTGATTCACACGCTGGGCTTGCTCCCGGCCTCTTTCATCTATTTTCGTGTGCGCGACAAATACAGGCTTCGCGGGATAGGCAAGTGGGTTCTGCAATTAAGAGGCGGCTCCGACCTGACGCTTGAGCGGCTGGACACTGAAGCGTCGTCCAGTATAGGCGAGGTGCTACGCTCTTGCGACCAGTTGCTAAGCGACAACGAAGAGAACTTTAAGTATGCCTTTGAGATGGGTCTCAGAGAGGAACAGATTTCGCCTTTGAGAACTGTGCCGGGCACCGGCGGCGTTGACGTGGCTGCGCTTTCCAGCGTCTGGCAAGGCCAGCCTTCTGCCAGACGAATCATACTCTGGCCCAAAGCTTATGAAGTCATATGGTCTAAATCGCTGCCTGTGTTGGAAGCCCTGAAACTCTGCTGGGCAGAGATTCAACCTTGCGAGATTCATATGCTCGCCATGTGCCGGGAGACTCGCAAATGGTTTTTGACACTGCCGGAGCAGATAAGGCAGAAATGTCATATAGAGCATAAAAGAGTTCCACGCGAAAGGGTGCTCGGCCTGATGACGAGCGCACGAGTGATGCTGGCTCCATCGCTCGTGGACGGGACTCCGAACAGCATGTTCGAGGCTATGGCTACGGGAGCTTTGCCCATAGTTTCCCCTCTGGATACTATCAGGCCGATTGTCAAAGACGAGCAGAACGTGCTCTTTGCACGCAACCTGTACCCGGCGGAGATTGCGGCAGCCCTGTCTCGCGCAATGACTGATGATGCTCTGGTAGATAGCGTGGCTCGGACGAACCTTGCGCGTGTTCGTGAGATTGCCGACCGCGCAACTATTCGTCCGCGCGTCGTAGAGTTTTACGAAAAGCTTGCTGAACGCAAATTGCCGGTTACTCCTTCGGGGTTTAATACGAAATAATTTTAAGTGAGGTCAAAAATGAGAATTCTGGTAACGGGTGGATTGGGGACGGTGGGCGCAGGGCTTATCAACGAGTTGCGCTCGCGCGGTCATCACGTAGTTTCGTGCGACCTTCACCACCAGCCTGATGAAATCGGTTTCAGTCTGAAAACTGACGGCATCGTCCCGCTCTACGCAAGGTGCGATGTGGGCGAGTTCCGGCAGATCGAGCGAGTCTTCGAGCGTATGGGGCCTTTCGATTACGTCTATCACTGCGCTGCGGAGTTCGGACGCTGGAACGGCGAAGATTTTTATGAAACTCTGTGGCGCACCAACGCCGTCGGCACCAAGAATATCATTCGCCTGCAAGAGCGCCTGAAATTCCGTTTCATACATTTTTCATCATCCGAAGTCTACGGCGACTGGCCTGATTTGATGGTCGAGACGGTGATGGATGAATACGAGATCAAGCAGTTGAACGATTATGCGATGAGCAAGTGGGTCAACGAAATGCAGGTTCGCAACTCGGCTGTGCAGTACGGGACGGAATCTGTGGTGGTTCGACTTTTTAACACCTACGGGCCGGGCGAATATTACAGCGTCTATCGCTCGGTCAATTGCCGCTTCCTCTATTGCGCTCTTCACGGTCTGCCCTGGACGGTCTTTCGCGGCCACTATAGAACTTCCACTTACCTGGCCGACACCGTAAGAACGCTCGCCAACATCTCGGACAATTTCAAGCCGGGAGAAACTTATAATATCGGCGGAGTTCACCATCATTCCATCGAGGAGCTATCCGACACTGTTTTGAAAGTCACGGGCGCTGACCCGTCGCTCGTCAAGTACAGCGACTCGGAGATACTGACTACGAAGATAAAACGAGTGGACACCTCTAAGGCTCTACGCGATCTGGATCACAAGAACAGCTACGGCCTCGAAGAAGGAAAGCGCATAACCGCAGACTGGATGCGCCAGGTCTATAACCTTAGATAAGTGATAAGTGATGAGTGATAAGTGATAAGAGGGTGAATAGTAGATGGAAGAAATGCTTTTTCTATTCACGATTCACGATTTACGATTCACAGCTTTTCTCTTATCACTTATCACTCATCACTTATCACTAATAAAGATATGAATAGAGCATTGGTGACGGGTGGAGCCGGGTTCATAGGCTCGAATATCACGAGGGCGCTTGTCGAAGAGGGGCGAGAGGTTGTAGTGCTGGACAATCTCTCGTCCGGTTATGAGCGCAATCTGGAAGAGCTTCGTGGCGTGGAGTTCGTACGGGGCGATGTGCGAGATGAAGAGCTTGTCCGAAAGATTATGGACGGCGTTGACGTGGTATTCCATCTGGCGGCGTCTGTGGGCAACACGCGCTCGATTGAGCAGCCGGTTGACGATTCCGAGATAAACGTCATAGGCACACTGCGCATCCTTGAGGCTGCAAGACAGGCTGGCGTGCGCAAAATCGTTTATTCATCTTCGGCGGCGATTTTCGGCGAGTTGAAACACTTGCCCATTGGCGAAGACCACCCGGCTGAGCCTGATTCTCCTTACGGCGTTAGCAAGCTGGCGGGAGAAAAACATTGCCTGGCCTATTCAAGATTGCACCGGATGGAGGTCGTTTGTCTTCGCTACTTTAATGTTTACGGCGTCAACCAGCGCTACGATGCTTACGGAAATGTTATCCCTATCTTCGCGCATCGCCTGTTGCGCGGCGAGCGCCTGATTGTTTACGGCGACGGCGAGCAGACGCGAGACTTTGTTAACGTGCGCGACGTGGCAAAAGCTAATCTTCTGGCGGCCCGGGCCGCAGGCGTATCCGGCGCTTTCAATATAGCTTCGGGTGCGTGCATAACCATTAATCATCTGGTAGATTTGCTGCGAGTCGCAAGCAGCATCAATCCGAACGTAGAGTATGCTCCGCCGCGCAAAGGCGATGTGCTTCACAGCCGCGCGGAAATAGGGGCAGCGCGTGAGCAGTTGAGCTTTCAACCGACAGTTGATCTTGCAGAAGGGCTTGCCGAATACTTCGCATGGGCCAAAGTCGAGATGGCATGAAACGATGAGGTCGAAGTTCTTCGCGCCGAAAGAGTAGATAAGAGCTTGCAAAGGAGTTTTGAAACAGGCTTTTCAGGTAATCCCTGGTTTCACGCCGCAAGGTAAGATGAAGTTTGCTCTCATTTCCCACGCCCTGCCTCCGGGCGGTTCCGGTCAGGCGATGACCATCTACAGGCTGCTCCGGGACCTCAATCCAGATGACTACTGCCTGATCTCGCAGCAGGATTATAGCTCCGCCGAGTCAATAATCTTCGACAGACTGCCCGGTCGTTACTATCATCTGCCCTCGGAATTTTCAGTCAACATGAGAATGCCGAAGTGGCGACGCCAGATGAACACGTCGCTCAATCTTATCTTCGGCGCTTTCCGGCGCGGCAGACGAATCGCTGAAATATTGCGGCGCGAGCGTTGCGAAGCTGTGGTGGCCTGCACGGGTGGCGACCTGCTCAACCTGCCCGCCGGATACCGCGCCAGCCGTATGCTTGGCCTGCCGTTTTATCCTTACTACTTTGACGACTACGCCACACAAGTTCCCAAATTGCAGTTCTTCGCAAAGCGCGTAGAGCCAAGGCTGTTGAAGCGGGCCGAAGCTGTCATCGCGCCGAATGAATTTATGAGCGATGTTTTGCGGCAGCGTCACGGGGTAAGCGCTGTTATAGTGCGCAACTGCTGCGATATTTCCGAGTACCGGTCTCTGCCTGAGAAGAAGACAGCGAGCGGCGAAGTGAAGATTGTTTACACGGGCGCTATCTACGGCGCGCACTTCGATGCGTTTCAGCGATTGCTCGCGGCGATTGAATTGCTGAATCGCCCGGAGATTAAACTGCACGTTTACACTAGCGAGCCTCTGCCGAAATTACAGCAGGAGGGAATTAAAGGATCGGTCGTTTTTCACGGGCCAAGGAAGGCAACTGAAATGCCTGCCATTCAGAGCGAGGCCGATCTGCTTTTTCTTCCTCTGGCCTTTGAATCGTCCTATCCTGAATTGATAAGGACATCCGCGCCGAGCAAGACGGGAGAACTGCTGGCGGCGGCTCGCCCTATAATCGCGCACGTTCCTTCGGACTCTTTTCTGGCATGGTACTTTCGTCAGCATGAGTGCGGTTTAGTCGTGGACGAGAGCGACGCGGTAAAATTAGCTCAGGCGATTGAGCGCATCTTGGGCGACAATGATTTGCAGCGAAAACTTAGCGCGCGCGCGCGAAATCGAGCGGAGGTTGATTTCGACGTTTCTATAGCGAGACGAAAGTTCGCAGAACTATTGAAGCTGGACGTTGCGGGCGAACCGGATGCACGCCAGATGAAGGTGGCGCAGCCGTTAATGAATAGTTTTTAGAGTTCATTCAAAATCAGCAAGGGGTTGAATATCCATTGCTCTCGGTCTGAAGATATGTAATTGCATTTTAATATTTGTGGAAAAATTAGAAATGAAAAAGAGCGTACTTATTACCGGAGGCACAGGGTTTTTGGGCAGACATCTTGGTCTTGCTCTCAAGGATGATTATTCGGTTGTGCTCGCGGGTCGCAACAACAGCCACAACCAGGCGGCGCAGCGCTTCACGGGTTGCACGGTGATGCCGCTGGATGTCACAAACATAGAATCCGTGCGCGATGTCTTCGTGGAGACAAGACCGCAGATAGTAGTCCACGCGGCGGCCACCAAGTACGTTGACCTATCGGAGCGCTACCCTATGGAATGTCTGGACGTTAACGTGCTGGGTTCGCAAAACGTCGCGCGCGTTTCCGTTGAGAAAGGCGTGGAGATGGTCGTAGGAATGTCTACGGACAAATCGGCTCCGCCCGTCGGGAACACTTACGGCCTGACGAAGGCTTTGATGGAACGTCTCTTCTGCGCCATGAACGGTAAGAGCGAGACGCGATTCGCCTGCGTGCGTCATGGCAACCTCGCATGGTCAACCGGCTCAGTCTTTCCAATCTGGAAGCAGATGCAGGAGGCTACGGGCGTAATAGGCTCAACGGGGCCGGACATGACGCGGTTTTTCACAAAAGTGGAGGAAGGGGTCGAGTTAATCAAAACGGCTATGGAGAATATAGAGCAGGTTCAGGGAACGGTGCTCTCCAGGTCGTTGAAGTCCGCGCGCATCAGAGATATTCTTGAAATCTGGATAAAACAGAAAGGGGGCAGTTGGAAACAGATTGAAGGTCGTCCGGGCGAGCGCCCACACGAATATCTTATAGGCGAGCCGGAGTTGCCTTATACTTACGAGATGAGATTCAGAGGCGTGAAGCACTACGCAATAAATTTCGCAGAGAGAGCGAATGACGTGCTGGCGCTGCCCCCGAATTCAGAGAACGCCGAGCGGTTATCGGAAACGGAAATTCTGGATATTATCAATAATCCTCCAGCGGAGTTAGCTTAAATGCTCACGATTCGACACGCCGTTATCATGGCCGCCGGGCGCGGACTGCGTATGATGCCGCTCACGGATGCCATGCCGAAGCCTATGGCTCCATACAACGGCTCGACCCTTATAGCAGAGGGCATAACAAGGCTCTCTCGCAGCATAGAGCATATTCACATCACTGTGGGCTACAAGAAAGCCATGCTGGCGCAGCATGTCATAGAGCACGGCGCAAGCTCCGTCTTCAACACTGAAGGGCAGAGCAACTGCTGGTGGCTCTACAACACGCTATTGAAGTGTCTGGACGAACCCGTCTACGTGCTGACGTGCGATAACGTCGTAGACCTGAATTTTCAACTGCTGGAAGACAACTACAAAGAGTTGGGCGAGCCGCCCTGCATGCTTGTGCCGGTGCGCCCCGTCCCCGGTCTTGACGGCGATTATGTCTTTCACGATGGTCACGTCGTCACAGAGATCAGCCGCCTCAGAGAAACGGAGATTTATTGCTCCGGGATTCAGATTCTCAATCCGGCGCGCATCAACCAGTTGACCACAGAAGGCGAGAATTTCTACGACGTATGGCAGCAGCTCATCAACGAGAAAAAGTTGCTGGTCTCTTCCGTCTATCCGGACAAATGGTTCGCCGTTGATACGATGGAGCAACTGCTCGCTCTGAACAGGCTCGCCCTCTGAAAGGCCGGAAAGCAATCGTCGCGCGTCGCTGAAACTTCTCATTACTCGCTCCTGAGCAAAGAATTGCTGCTACTCTAAACATGTCTCCTGATCTTTTCTTTTCCGTCATCATCCCAACCTACAACAGGGCGCACCTTATCGAGGAGACGCTTCAAAGCGTGCTTGAACAGACCTATCCTCATTATGAAGTCATCATCATTGATAATTGCTCTACGGATAATACGGAAGAGGTCTTGCGCCCTTATGTCGAGTCGGGGCGCGTGCAGTTTGTTCGTCACGACCGGAACTACGAGCGCGCTCGCTCGCGCAATACCGGGATGAGTCTGGCAAAAGGCGACTTCGTTACGTTTCTGGATTCGGATGATCTTATGTACGCGACGAATCTTGAAGACGCGGCTGGTTATGCGGCTGCTCATCCTGAAATCAAATGCTTTCAGAATCTGTACGAGTTCATTGACGCAGACACCAGGAAAGTTGTCTATAAAAACAGGCTGCCTTCTCTGAAAAATCAACTCAAGGCCATCTCGGAAGGCAACTTCATGTCGTGCATAGGCGATTTCATTCATCGCGAGATTTATCAGAGCTACCGGTTCGATACAGACCCTGTGGTGACGGGAGCGGAAGATTGGGATTTCTGGCTTAGAGTGCTGGCGGATTACAGTGTCGGCAGAATCGAGAAAGTTAATAACGGAATAATTCAACACAGCGGGCGAAGCGTCAATAATCAGAACTTACAGAGCATCTGCACGGGACTGGAGCGGGTCGTCTCGAAACTCCACAATGATCCGCATCTCTCAGAAATTTATCGCCCGTACCTGAAACGCATAGAGGCCACATCTTTTCTTTACATAGCTATTCTGGCTAATACCGGTCGGATGTATAGAGAAGCTCTGGGATTTCTGCGCGAGGCTGCGAGAAAGGATTTGAGTATATTGACGAAGCCGAGGTTTGCGCGCGTCTTTCAAATCGCGTTGATGGGATTTTGGGGCAGGCAGAGGCCGCTCACAGGGGCAAGGTAGAACTGAATAGCAAATCGTCATAGTTCGACGGAGGGTTTTAGGGGAAATTATGCAGAGTAAGTTGCTGGAGATACTGGCCTGCCCGGAATGTCGCGGCCAATTCTCTTGCGCCACAACAGAAGAGGGCACGGACGAAGAGA
>DATHJK010000342.1:0-11200 GCA_035316225.1 Pyrinomonadaceae bacterium | reverse complement strand
CGTTGGCGACGAGGGAGGGTTCGCGCCGAATCTGAAATCGAACGAAGAGGCTATTGAGACGATTCTGGAAGCAATTGAGCAGGCGGGCTACAGGGCTGGCGGCGACGTGATGCTGGCGCTGGACCCTGCGGCGAGCGAGTTTTACGATGCGGGCAGATACGTCTTCAAAAAATCTGACGGGCGAAAATTAACGAGCGATGAGATGGTGGCTTTCTGGAAAGGCTGGGCCAAAGAATATCCCATCATCTCGATTGAAGACGGCATGGCCGAGAACGATTGGGACGGATGGAAGACTCTGACGGACGAGTTGGGCGAGCGTGTGCAGCTTGTTGGCGACGATCTCTTCGTCACGAACACGAATTTCCTGAGCAAAGGGATAGAGCGCGGCGTTGCCAACTCGATTCTCATCAAGGTCAACCAGATCGGGACGCTCACCGAAACACTTGACTGCATTGAAATGGCGAAGACGCACCGGCGCACAGCCATAATCTCGCACCGCTCCGGCGAGACCGAAGATTCGTTCATAGCCGATCTGGCAGTCGCCACGAACGCCGGGCAGATAAAGACCGGAAGCCTGTCGCGCACCGACCGCATTGCGAAATACAACCAACTGCTTCGCATTGAAGAGGACTTGCGCAGCGCTGCGCGTTATCCGGGGCGCGCAGCCTTTTATCAATTAGAGCAACAGGCGCAGGGAGTGAGCAAGAAGAAGGCGCGTGCAGCGAAGAAATAGGATTTCACGCAAAGACGCTAAGAAACACAAAGAGGTTGAATTGCATTTCGTCTTGCGTCTCTTCTTTGCGCCTTTGCGTCTTTGCGTGAGACATCCTCATTTGGGAGAACCGACAAGTGGCTCATGAACTACATCGCGGCGAATATTTAATCAGCACAGACCCTGCGCATCTCGACATTGAATTGATTCACAGAACTTTGAGCACCGAGACCTACTGGGCAACGGGCAGGCCGCTCGATGTTGTGAAGCGATCAATCGAAAACTCTCTGCCCTTCGGACTCTATCATCTGGGGAAACAGATAGGCTTCGCGCGCGTCGTGACAGATTACGCTACGTTCGCGTGGATAGCGGACGTGTTCGTGCTGGAAGAATTTCGCGGGCGGGGCTTGGGCAAGTGGCTGATGGATGTGATGATTTCCCATCCCCGTCTTCAAGGCTTTCGCCGCTGGGTGCTCGCCACGAAAGACGCGCATGGTCTCTATCATCAATTCGGCTTCACGGAATTGAAGCGTCCCGAAAGATGGATGGAGCGTCACGACCAGAACACGCAGGAGAAGCCTGACTACTGGAAAAATGATGAAAGCGAAGTAAGCTGAAACGGCTGCGCATGGTCGTCACTCCCCGCGACGCGGGAAGTGAATAAGCGACAGTATTTCTCAAGATTATAAGGAGCGCGCTTCTCATGTTCTTTTTCTTCATCATCGGCACACACTTTTTCAGTTGGGGATCGGAGCAGACGCCGCAACAGATGCGCTGTGGCAAATGCGGCACGGTCGCGCACTTCACCATGAAGAAAGGAATGCGGTTCATCACGCTCTTCTTCATCATCCCAATCATTCCCATCAGCAGCGTCAAAGAGTTGGCGCAGTGCCCGACTTGCGGGACGCGCTACCAGATGGCAACATAATTTTTCAGACAAGAGGCAGGAAACATTTTGACCAACAAGAAGGGGCCGCTCGCGCTCATCATCATTGACGGCTGGGGCTACTCCGCAGAGCGCGAAGGCAACGCCATAGCGCTCGCCTCGAAACCTTACTACGACGAAATTTTAGGAAAATACCCGCACACACTTCTTGAAGCTTCGGGCACGCGCGTCGGCCTTCCCGCTGGCATTATGGGCAATTCAGAGGTCGGCCACCTGAACATAGGCTCTGGCCGCGCGATTCGCATGGACGTGTCGCGCATTGATTACGACATAGAGACGGGCGAGTTTTTCAGAAACGAAGCGCTCGTGAAAGCTATGGACGGCGCGAAAGACAGGGGCACACAGCTTCACCTGATGGGCTTGGTCTCAGACGGGCAGGTTCACTCTTCGCAGGAACATCTTTACGCGCTGCTGCGCATGGCTAAAGAGCGTGGCCTCGCGCGCATCTACGTTCACTGCTTTCTGGACGGGCGCGACACGCCGCCCATGTCTGCTTACGGCTACGTAGAAGCTTTGCAGACGCAGTGCAGCCATATAGGTTCGGGGCGTATAGCATCGGTCATAGGTCGCTATTACGCTATGGACAGGGACAAGCGCTGGGAGCGAACCGAGCGCGCTTACAAACTATTAGTCAATGCCGAAGGCGAGCGCGCGATTGATCCTGTCGAGGCTATAAAGAAGTCTTACGAGCACGGCATCACGGACGAGTTCGTAGAGCCTGTTGTTATCGAACGCGAAGACGGCCAGCCCGTAGCCACGATTCAAGATGGCGACGCCGTTATCTTCTTCAATTTTCGCCCAGACCGCGCACGCCAGATAACTCGCGCGCTGGCTGTCCCTGACTTCGACGCCTTTCCCACGCCGCAACGTCCCCCTGTGGATTTCGTCTGCTTCACTCGATACGACCATACTTTCCCGCTCGCCATAGCATTCCCGCCGCGCGAGCACAAAAATGTTCTGGCAGAAGTCTGGGGCGCGATATGCGTGAAAAATTTTCGTCTCGCAGAGACAGAGAAGTACGCGCACGTCACCTATTTCTTCAACGGCGGCGTGGAGAAAGAGTACCCGTGCGAGAACCGGCTGCTGGTGCCGTCGCCGAAAGTTGCGACCTATGATCTTGAGCCTGAGATGTCGGCTTTTAAAGTAACGAACCGGATGTTGAAGGCGATTGATGAAAATGAAACGGACGTGTTCATAATCAACTTCGCCAATCCTGACATGGTTGGACACACAGGGAAACTGAATCCGACAATCGAAGCGTGCCAGTACGTTGACACGTGCCTGGGATGGATTACAAAAAGCATTCGCTCGCACGGCGGAATCACGCTCATCACAGCAGATCACGGCAACGCAGAACAGATGATTGACCGCACGACGGGGCAACCGCACACAGCGCACACCAACAACCCTGTGCCCTTTCATCTGATTGACGAATCTGCGCGCGGCACAAATTTGCGTGAAGGCGGCGCGTTAGAAGACGTGGCTCCGACTATCTTGGGAATTCTAGGGATAGAAAAACCCGCCGAGATGAGCGGGCGAGATTTACGTGAGATTTAATCGAACAAATTTTTAAGGAGTAGCTGATGACGAAATTGGAAGAGAAAGAGATAAGGGCGGTTGTGCAGAAGGAGCTTCTGGGTTTGATTAACGACGCTCACGAAGCGTTGGGGATGAAGAAAGACCCTACGGGGATGGGGCGCAAGGCGCTGGAAGGGCTGGCTAACATGGTTCGCAGGCGACAGTTGGCGCTTGAACAGGAGAGCGAATGACTCGGCTGTGGGTCAATTTCAGATTAGAGCGCCGAAAGATACTGGCTCGGATTCTCAAACTGACATATAGGGTGATTTTCACTCTTCGCATAGAGCCGAAACAGTTCAGCCCCTTTATTCGTTATCTAACTTGCCATGAGCTTTGACCCTCGTAACATACTCGTTATTGATTTCGGCCAACTGGGCGACGTGGTGCTGAGCCTGCCCGCTTTGAGCGCCATACGTGTGAGGTTTCCGCGTGCGCGCATAACGGTCGCGGTGGGCAAGTCATGCGCGCCTGTAGTTGAGATGTCGGGCTACGCTAATAAGACATTAGCAGTTGATCGCGTGGGGTTGCGCGACGGGCCGAAGCCGCTTTCGATATGGAAGATCATTCAGATTGTGAAGGCGGTTCGGCGCGAGCAGTTCGATTTCGTGATTGACCTGCACAGCCTTTCGGAGACGAATCTTTTGGGCTTTCTCTCCGGCGCGCCGAAACGTCTCTACGCGCGAAGGCCGAATCGCTCGCTCGATTTCCTTGCGAATTTCAGCACACGGCCTCCTGTCGAAGATCAGAAGCGGCACGCTGTTGATCGCTACCTCGATGTGTTAGCGCCGCTCGGCGTGAAAGATGCGCCGCGCGTGCCTAAACTTAAAACGAGAGCGGAAGACAACGCTGATGTAGAGCGGATGTTGAAGAAGGAGAAGGCGGACGCGGGCACTCCGCTCGTCGGACTCTTTCCGGGTGCCGGTCATCCTAGCCGACGATGGCCGCTCGAAAGGTTCGCGGAACTCGCTGACAGTTTCGTGCGCAACGACGGCTTGCGAGTAATAGTTTTCGCAGGGCCGGAAGAGCAATCTTTCATTAAAGAGGTTCGGACAAAATTCCCGCGCAACGCGATAATCTTCGACCGCCTAACGCTGCCGCAGCTTGCGTCGGCGCTCGCTCGGCTTTCTGTTCTTGTCTCGAACGATACCGGGCCAATGCACATCGCGGCTGCGGTCGGAACTTCAGTTACGCTCCTGTTAGATGGGCGTGCGCCCGAAAGCTACCTCCCCGTCGAAGGAAGACATAACATCGTACGTGGCGGCACGATTGATGAAGTGACTACGGATGAAGTTTACGCTGCGTCGCGCGAGCTTCTGGTGAGCGAGCGCATGGCATCGCTCTTCGCAAGTTGATGCGGCGCGGGCAGTAGAGCTAACCTCGTAGAATGAACAAGGGCGGATTCAGCAGTCAGTATCTTGCAGCCACCGGCGCGGTGGCGATTCTACTTCTGCTCTCCGGCCTCACAATCCGCAACCCGCAACCCGCAACCCGAAATCGACAAAAGCCTACACCGGAGCGAACCACGCAGTCGCCTACCGTTACACCGAAAGCCGCGAGCGCGAGTCGCCCTGCGCCTGCTTTGGATTCGCCGTCAGCCGCAGAGCTTGGTCACACGATTGACCGGTTGATTGACGAGAGCGAGTTCGCGTCTGCGCGATGGGGCGTCTTTGTGACGAGATTGAGCGACGGGCGCGCTCTTTATTCCAGAAACGCGGATCGGTTGATGACGCCCGCATCGAACATGAAGCTTTACACTACGGCGGCGGCGCTCGATATGCTCGGCGCGGATTACCGTTGGCGCACGAGCGTTTACGCAAACTCACAACCGGATGCCAGAGGCACTATCAGCGGCGATCTCATACTGTACGGGCGCGGCTCGCCTGACCTTGCTTCTTACAATTCAAGGAACACAACCGATAGCCTGGGTCAACTCGCGGACGAGCTTTACAAACGGGGCGTGCGGCGAGTGCGCGGCGATGTCGTTGGCGACGAAAGTTATTTCAAAGGTGAGCCGCTGGGCGACGGCTGGCTGTGGAACGATGTGCAGTGGTACTTCGGCGCTGAAGTGAGCGCGCTCACAGTCAACGCTAACGAGATTAATGTCTCTATCACTCCGGCAAATAAGGCTGGCGACCAGGCGGGAGTGAAACTTAATCTGCCGGGCGGATATTTTCAGGTAAAGAACGATACGGAGACGGTCGAACGCAGCAGGCTCATGACCGTCGGCGTCACGCGCGGGCTTTCCGACAATGTTGTGCGCGTGTGGGGCGAGTTCCCCGCAGGGGGCCGTGGCATCAACGCGCGGCTTAGCGTACACCAGCCTGCGCTCTGGGCTGCTCAACTCTTCCGAGATGAGATGAAGGCTCACGGCATCACTGTTGACGGCGCTGCCCGCACTGTGGATGCGCGCTCACCCGACGAAGAGAGAATTGATACTGGACATGCTGTTGAGATTGCATCAATTGAAAGCAGCATGACACTGGGTCAGGTTGTGCGCGCAACCAATAAGGAGAGCATCAATCTCAACGCAGAGCTTCTGCTTCGCACGCTAGGGCATGAGCGCGGCGCTTCCGCTCCCGATCCGAACCCAAGACGCATGATGACGCGCGGCGATGATGAGGCTGGCGAGGCTCTTCTTCTTCAATGGCTTCAGCAGAAGGGTATAGCCACTGAAGGGTTCGCGCTGCATGACGGCTCTGGGCTGTCGCGTCTTGATCTGGTGACGCCGCAGGCAACGGCGCTTCTGCTGGCTGTCATGACGAAATCGGCGGCGGCTCAAACTTACCGCGATTCGCTGCCTGTGGCCGGAAGAGACGGAACGCTCGAATCCCGCCTGCGCAAAGTCGCGCCGGGTAGCATACTGGCTAAGACGGGTACGCTCGTTTATGATAACTCGCTCTCCGGCTATGCACTGACCGCAGACAACGAGTGGCTGGCCTTCTCAATCTTCTGCAACGACGAGACCGAGAGGGCCAGCAGCACGCGCGTAATTGACGATATAGCCCTCCTTTTGACCACCTATCGCAGCCAGCAGCCCTGAAAAACCTCAAAATTCCTAATCTTTTCCCCGATAATTTTCTATGTTTAGTCTGGACAAACATGGTTTTGCAGAGTAGTATGTAATCTGTCTGTGGGGAGTGTGCGGCCCCATCAGGTTGGCCGCAAGGGTTTGCGTGCCCCATCTCTTCAGGTTTCCCACCCGCTTGCTTGCACCCGCTGGGCCACCTTAAAACTTTTCAGGAGCCTCAAGCCATGTCAAAAAAGAGCATATCCCTAACAGCATCTGCCTTCGCCCTCTGTTTCTCTCTTCAGGCTTCGGCCCAGCAAAGAAGCAACGGCGCAGCGAACGGCTTTCAACCCGCCAACGCTTCCGCGACTACGAGCGCTTCGCAGCCCTCGAATTCAGCACAGCCAGCTAGCGCTGCTTCGTCCAATAGCGACAGAGCGCAGGACGGGTTGATAGGGCCAGTGCGCCGCGTACGCACGGAGACGGTGAAGTTGACCAACAAGAACGGGCAGATGATTGAAAGCCAGCGCGTGCTTATCGAATCGAGCGCCTACGACATAAACGGCCACAAGACAGAGAACCAGTATTTCCCTGTCACGGGAGCGTCGCTAACCGGTCATGAGGCTTACAGCTACGATGCGCATGGCAACATCAGCGAGATGACATTGCACGACGCAAGCGGCGCGCTCATCACAAAAGAGGTTTATACTTATGAATACGATTTCGTAGGCAACTGGACGAAGATGATGACTTCAGTCGCGGTCTTTGAGAACGGGCACATCTCGTTCGAGCCTACGGAAGTCACCTACCGCACATTCAGCTACTATATTGACGAGAATCTCACTCGCATGATGCAGGCCGCTCAAGGGGGGCAGCAGAGCGCTGCAAGCCCCGGCACGAGCGGTCAGGCGAGCGCCAATGCGCAGCATGCACCAAGTTCTCAGGCCACGAGCCAGCCTGCGCAGAGCGCAAGGGCGTTGCCGCAGGCATCTTCAGGCGGCGTGAGCATGATGGCCGTGTCCGGCAATGCTCAACCGGCTGTGAACTCTTCAAGCGCTGTTGTGAATCGCGTGGACGATGCACCGCCTGCTCCGGTAGCGCGCATTCTCAAGCCCGTTTCGGGCGGCGTGCTGAATGGTGTGGCGAGAAGCCTGCCCAGCCCCGTCTATCCAGAAACAGCAAAGCGCAGCCACACAACCGGAATAGTGACGGTCGAGGTCGTCGTTGACGAAACAGGGCATGTTATTTCTGCGCGCGCCACGAGTGGGCCAATGATCTTGCAGCAGTCGGCCACGCAGGCCGCGCGCCAGGCGCAGTTCTCGCCCACAAAACTTTCCGGCCTGCCTGTGAAAGTTACAGGCACCATCAACTACAACTTCCAGTTGAGCCAATAGAGGCTTTATCTCACGCATGACAGGGGAGTAATCCCCGGACACGAATTCTACGAGGACGAACCGATGGCACTGACAGGACAACTGAGCGACCTTTCTCTGGCCGAGTTGATTGAGTTCTTCTGCAATCAGGGCAAGACCGGAAGACTCAAGGTGATGTACGAGCGAGCGCCCGGCTACTTTTTCATACAGGAAGGCTCACTCGTTGACGCCAAGATAGGAAACCTGAGCGGCGTTGATGCCGTTTACTTCGCGCTCACTTTAGCAAACGCATCCTTCAAATTCAGCACGGCGTTTCAGCCCACACGTCGTACGATTCATCAACCCTGGACGCATGTCGCGCTCGAAGGTCTGCGCCGGCTTGATGAAGGCATCAAGCCGAAAGATGCTTTCGCTGCGGATGGAGAAGTTGTAGATGACGTAGAGTTCGAGCAAGAGTTAAGCGAAGTTAAAGAGGAAGCAGTAACGGACTCAACCCCGGTCGAATCATTTGAGACCGAGCCTGTTGCCAGTAACTCATTTGATGTGCAGCCTTTCTCTCTCACGGTCAGCGGCGCAGCCAGTTCAGGCCGCAATCGTTCGCTGGTGTTCGGCGCAGTCGCAGCAGCCGTGCTCGTAGTCATTGCGGCAATCTCTATACCCATGATACTGCGCAAAGGTAAAGCCAGCGCAGCCGCCGCTCCTGCGCGAAGCGCTGTACAGTCTTCAACGGACGCGAGCGCGGGCCAAGAACCGGCGCAGGCATCTGTAGATGAACAGGCCGCTTCAGAAAGCGCGTCCGCGACAGACGAGAGCGCAGCAGCGGCGGCGCGGCGCGAGCATGACCAGCGCGAACGAGAGCGCCAGCAGAAACAGGCCGAAGAGAGAGCCAGGCAGCAGGCCGCACAGGCAAGCGCAACCAATCAACCTGCGCAGCAACAATCTCCCGCCAACGTGGCGCAAACTCAGAGTCAGCAAAAGCCCGGCCCAAGAATGATCACAGTCCAGGTCACTTACGACGAGAACGGGCGCGTCACTCAAGCATCGGGCAGCGACGCAACCGCGCTGCGCATAGCGCGCCAGAAGCGCTTCCCAGCAGGCAGAGCGGGCACAGCGACCGTCACTATTCCTATGAATTAAGAGCTAAGCGGCAAAAGGTTAAAAGGGAAAGAGGGTAAAGGGAGAAGAGCAGCATCGCCTTCTCACCTTTTACCCTCTTTCCCTTTTAACTCTTTTCCCCTCTAGTTTTCTCTCTCACTTTATTCCGACCAGACCGAGTGTGACGAGCAGAGCGCGTTTGAGGCCGGTCTCGCGCCCGCGCGGGTCGTACCATTCGTCCAGCGTGTGCGAGTTTCCCGAAATCCCGCCCGCGCCGAGCGTGATGGCAGGCGTGCCTAGCGAGATTGGAATGTTAGAATCCGTAGAAGAGCGATCCAGTCTGGGCTGGTAGCCGAAGAAGCGTGTGGCCTCTTCCGCAAGCCGAACGATTAAAGCATCCGGCGAAGTCTCGCCGCTCGGTCTATCGCCTATAAGCTTCAAATCCAGTTCGAGCGGCGGGTCGCCTGCGCGCCTCGCAGCATTCTCGTCATCAACCGATTCACGCACGGCTCGACGGAAAAATGCGTCCAGCCTCTGCAACTCTTCAGCCGAAGCAGAGCGCAGGTCAACGTCCATAGTGGCCTCGCGCGGTATCACGTTGATTCCCGCCCCGCCCTCTATGCGCCCTACGTTGAAGGTTGTGCGCGGCTCGTGCGGCGCAGGATAACTTGCCAGGCGCGCAACGGCGCGACCCAGTGCGTGCACAGGATTGGCCGCACCGAAATCTCCCCACGAATGGCCGCCCACGCCGCGTAAAAGTACGCGATAACGGCGCGAGCCTAAAGCCGCGTGCGTGATGCGCTCGACGCCCGGCCCATCGAAGCTGATGAATGCGTCAATGCGATTGGCCCATTCGCCTTCGCTGAAGAGATGGCGTACGCCGCGCAAGTTCCCTTCTCCCTCTTCGCCCACAGTGCCGACAAAAAGCAGAGAGCCTTCCGTTTCTATCGAGCAAGATTCCAGAGCCTGAGCCAAAGCTATAAGCGCGGCCAATCCACAGCCGTCATCTGCAATCCCCGGCGCTAACAGCTTATTCGTTTCTCTACGAACAGTGAAATCGGTGCCCGGCGGGAAGACCGTATCAAGGTGCGCACTCACTACCAGCAGAGGCTTTGATGAATTGCCTGAACGAAGCGCAACGCAATTCCCTTCCCGGTCAACTCGCGCATCGCGTAAACCCGTCTCACGAAATTTTTCCGCAAGATACTCTGCGCGCTCGCGCTCGCCAAACGGCGGCGACGGAATGCGACAGATGGCCGCGTGCTCTTCTGTGATCTGCGAGGCGCGTCGCTCGACGAACTGAAACGCCTCGCGCACGCTCGCGGCAGCCAACAACTCCAGCAAGATTTGCGCGGGCGCGAGGGTGATAGAAGGAGAAACCATAAGAGAGTGATAAGTGATAAGTGATAAGTGATAAGTGATGAGAAAGAGCGTTCCTCTTATCACTTATCACTTATCACCGCTTAGACCAATTGCATTACCTCTTCCTCGCTTAGAACCGAGGGCGACTGCTTGGCTTTCGTCAGTATGCGCTCTACGCGCTCGTCGCTCGCTTCTATGCCGCGAGATTCTAGCCAGTAGACCACGTTCGACTTGCCGCTCATGTAGCCAATCTCTATCTTCTGCTTCAGACCGAAGAGAGAGGCTGGCACGCCAGAGTAAACAAGGTCTGCAAGTTCCGTGTCGCCTTTCCTGTAGCTCTTGATGACTGCCGCTGCGTGAACGCCCGTCGCGGTGCGAAATGCGTCGCGCCCGAAGACCGGATAGTTGTAGGGAATAGTCCAGCCGCACCCTTCAGCCGCGACTTTGCAGTATTCGCCAAGACGAGAAAGATCGTTATCAATCCAGCCCATCAGTTTCAGGTTAACCAGCAGTTGATCCATAGGCGCGTTGCCCACGCGCTCGCCTACGCCAAGAGCCGAGCCGTGAACTTCGTCCGCGCCGCCTTCAATCGCCGCGATTGAATTAATCACGCCAAGCCCTCTGTCCTGATGGCCGTGCCAGTCAAGCCGAATACTGCCGCCCTGCTCCTCTATGATGCTCTTCACATAGCGCACTAGAGCGCGCGCCCCATCCGGCGTAGAATGACCCACTGTGTCGCACACGCACACGGCGCGCGCGCCCGCTCGTATCGCCGCCGTGTAGAGAGCGCGAATGGTCTCGGGGTTCGCGCGCGTAGTGTCTTCTGTAACGTACATCACGTCGAGACCTTCTCCGACGGCGAAGGAGACTGCATCTTCAGTCATCTTCAAAAGTTTGTCGAGCGTCCAGTCTTCCGCATAGAAGCGCACAGGCGACGAGCCTATGAAGGTGCAGGCTTCAATCGGTATTCCGGTTTTTTGGGAGATTTCCAGGATTGGAATGATGTCGTTGCGATGAGTGCGCGCGGCGCAGTTAGCGCGAATCTTCATCTTGTTGTCGGCTATCTCGCGCGCGAGGCGTTCCACTCCTTCGGCGTGCGTGCCGCCAGCGCCCGGCAATCCTATGCC
>DATHJK010000341.1:0-8004 GCA_035316225.1 Pyrinomonadaceae bacterium | reverse complement strand
TCGAGCCGCTTCAGCGAAGCTATAGAAGCCTACAGACGCGCCGCGCAACTACAGCCCGAACAGGCGGAAGCCTACTACAACCTCGGCATGACCTATCTGGAAATCGGCGACCACACCGCAGCAATGGAACAGGGGCACATACTTCAAAGGCTGGACGCCAAGCTCTACAGGAAGCTGATGAGCGAGATGCAAAGATAAGAAGATTTGGAATAAAAGGGAAAGAGGGTAAAGAGGAAAGGTATTGGCCCATTGGCTTCTTACTTTTCCACTTCACCCTCTTTCCCTTTTAACGTTGAGCTTTTATTCTCCGGTCTGCTGCATGAACACGTTACGGTCAACGCGCGCGGGATCGCCCAGGACTACGAAGCGAATGTTGCGCATGTATTTCTGCGAGACGCGCTGCACGTCCGTCGGAGTGACCGAGCGCAGGTGCTCTATGACTTCGAGCGCGTTGTGCCAGCCGCCGCCTATCAATTCGTACTGCGCCAGCTCTCCAGCCTGAGCGGCGTTCGTCTCCTGCCCCAGATAATAGGTCGTCAAATACTGCGACACTATCCCGGTTATCTCGTCCGGGTCTGTCTGCTCATGCTGAAGACGACCAATCTCGCCGAGCATCACGCGAATAGCCTGATTAGCATCAACGGCGGTCACGTAAATGCCGCCAATGTTTGCGCCCTGGCTTCCCAGAAATGCGTTCGGCGCATATGAAAGGTTGCGCTTGACGCGAACCTCCTCGAATACGCGGTCGCGCAGTAGTGACGAAGCCACGCGCATGGCGCTGATGTCGTCCGAAGTCAGAGCGGGCGCGGTGAAGACTCCCTGAATGTAGTTGGTGGGAAGACCGCGTTGCGTGATGTCAACGGTCGAGGTCGTAAACGAAAGCTGCGGAACGGGCTGCGGGCGATATGTGCCGCGCGGGAGTCTGCCGAACGAACTCGCTATGCGCTGGCGCAGTTGCGTCGCATCCAGATCGCCGACGATGACCAGCAGCAGCCGCGAAGTCTCCATCATCTGCTGGTGGTAGCGCTTGAGGTCTGCAATCTGTATATGACTGATGGTATCAGCCGTCCCCTGCGGTCGGTTGAAATAGGGATGCCCTGCGTAGGCTACATTCTCTTCCAGCCTGTCAAGATAGGTATCCGGATCGTCCGTGTCATCGCGCAGCGAGAGCACAAGACGCTGGCGCACAAGCTCAACATCTTCCGGCGCGAAAGCCGGATGAAGCGCCACGTCCGTGAAGATGTCCCACGAGCGGTCGAAGTTGGCTCGCGTGCTGCCCAGCGTGAGCGCAGAGTAATCGTAGTTGGTGGCATCGCCTATGACCGAGGCCAGACGAGCCATCTCGGTTCGCATGCGCTCGCGCGGATAATTTGCGCTCGCTTCCTGCGCGGCTTCTAACATGAAGCGCTCTATGCCTGCGTTCTGCGCTGTGATGTTGCGTGCGCCGCCGCGTATGAAGAGTCCTGCGGCGACCGTCTGGCTGCCGGTGCGTCTCTTGACGATGACCTTCAGGCCGTTCACGTCGAATTCAGAGACGAGCGCGGCCTGTTCTTCAACAACGCGGTGCGCTTTCGTAGCCTCGTCCGTTTTCGGAGCCTGCGTCGTCGCAGTACCTTGCGCCTGCGTAGAGATGCTGCATGCGGAAAGCAGAAGGCAGAAAAGGATCAGAAACCTTCTGAACTCCATCTTGTTATTTTCGGTTCTGTGTCTGTTGCTAACAATCATTCCAAAATCCTCTTTCTACCTTGACTGGGCGGTTTGGCTTGCCTGCCCCATGAGGTCGTTCTCCGTCAAGCGAGATTGCTGTAGCGCCTCGTCAGAGAGCATAGCCAATCCTACGTGCGGTTTGTTCTGTATGTAGGTCTGCACGTACCGCTGGATGTCCGCGCGAGTCGTGCGGCGCAGGTTGTCCTGATAGCCACGGAAATAATCCAACCCGGTCGAAGCCCACCAGAAGCTCAAAGTGTGCGCGTAATCGCTCAGCTTCTCGCGCGAGTAAAGGTCGTCAGCCGCGAGCAAGGTCTTGGCCGTCTCCAATTGTTCGTCAGTGAAATAGTCAGGATCGGTGAAGTGCGAAATCTCGTTGTATATGGCTTTCAAAGCGGCGCGCGCCTTCTCAGGCGTAGTCTGAGCGGCGAGCGTTATCGGGCCAACGTTGCGTTGCGTCAGGTAGCTCAAATCAATTCCGGTGACAAGCCCGCTATCAACGAGCGCGCGCTGGAAACGAGAGTTCGGCTGGCGCAGTATGAACGAGAAAACGTCTGCGGCGTAAGTGGCAGCGTTGTCGCGTCCGATTGAAGGCCCCTGCCATCCTATATATAGGATGGTGTTCTGGACGGGCTGCCTGATGAAAGTGCCCTCGCTGCGCTGAAGCGCCGGGTGCTCTACGAGCGGGAACTTTGCGAACGGGTCTTCCGTGCGCGCCCAATCGCCGAAAAGCTCCTGAGCCTGACGGAAAACTTCATCAGGGTTTACGTCGCCCGTGATGACCAGCGCCGAATTGTTCGGAACATAGTAGCGTCCCTGAATCAGACGCATCATGTCTGTCGTCGCGGTCGCAACCGTCTGGCGATTCCCCAGAGGATTCTTGCGGCTCTGGTATTTGAAGAAGAGGCGGTCGTTCATCTCGCGCCCCAGATAGTAGCCCGGCTCGGATTCGTTGCGGTCAATCTCGCCTATGACAACCTGTCGCTCGCGCTCGAACTCCTGCTGGTTAAAGAGCGGGTAGCGCGTAGCGTCGCGCATGAAGCGAATGGCGGCGGGAAAGTTCGGGCTGGTCGTTGTGAAATAGTAGTTGACCAATTCCGTCGTGGTCGAGCCGTTGTAGGCTATCCCTAGCTGCCCTATGGTTCTCAGGTACTCTTCCTGATTCGCCACCGCCCGGTTGGCCTTGAAAAACATGTGCTCGTAAAGATGCGACAGCCCGTTCAATTCGGGCGGCTCCGTCATGGAGCCGTTACGAACGGCCAACTCAACGGTCACAATCGGCACGGAATGATCCGGCAGGACTATGATCTCAAGGCCGTTTGAAAGAACTTTGTTGACTAGAAGTGACGGCTGTTGTGCCGTAGCGGTAGCCACGGGCGCGGTTGCCGTGCGCGGCACTGTCTGCGGCGCGGCGGCCAGAGCCGCCAATGGCATCAGCAGCGCCAGCAGTATTGCAAAGACAGAGAGATTGCGTTTCACAGATAACTCCATTTTCTTGGTTTTGAGAGGAGACAATAAATTTACCAGAGAGCCGGGAAAATAGCGAAGCGTGGTATTTAACGAATCGAGCGGGGGAAAAGTTTTAAGTTTAGCCAGCCGCCGCGCGTTTCCTTCTACCTTTTAACCGCCGAAACGTTTCGATGTCTCAAACGCCGGGAGGGATGTCAGCCAGCGTAAGACTCATCCTGCTCTATTTTCGACAGAACCCAGTCGAAATCGCCCGACGAGACTTTCCCTCCGCAGAATTCGCAAACGCCCGTCATGTTCACTTTCAACGGCGCACCGCAGTTCGGGCAGTTCAAATCTGCGCGAGCGGCTGCTGGCTTGGCTTCACGGCTTCGTATGAAAGTCCAGTATTCGCTCCATCGCCGCACATTCCTGTTAGACCCGCTCACGACCTTTCCCTCACGGTCAACCGTATAATCACACCCTTGCGCGAAGATACGCATCGTTATCGAATTGTAGAACGCATCCTCTTTTATCTTCACAGGCTGCATGGAGATTATCTGGCACTGATCCAGCGCGTTGCGCAAGCCCTGTCTTTGATAAGCCTCAATCCAGTAGCGATGCATCTGGAAGATGTTGTCTGTCTCGAAGGGGCGCGCTCGCTCCCACTTTAACGAAGACCATGCGGATTGCAGCTCGTTGAAGATGAGACGCACACGCGCCTCGAATTTCCCCCACGAAAATTCCGTGTGCGCGCTCTCGAAACCGGCGCGAATGTTTGCGAAGTTCGGCTGCACTACGGTCGGATAGTCCGTCCCGACTTCTGGCACGTCCGACGTGAGCAGCGGCCCGCGAGATTCGCGCGCAAGCAGTGCGATGGAGCGCACGTACCATTGAAACTCGCCGCTTTCAATCTTCGCGCCGCAGAAAGCGCACGCGCCCGTAGTGTCCTGTTGCAGCGCAGCCCCGCAACGCGGGCAATGCAGCGCCGTCGCCTGCTGAGGTGTAGGCGAGAGCAGGTCGCGTTTTCGCTCCAACTGCCAACTCTCGCGCACGTAGTAGGCCATGCCGTACTTCTTGCCCTGCTGCTCCGTGACCTCCGTGTAGTTGGCCTCGAACTCGACGCTTATCTGCACAAGCGGAGTTGCCAAGCCCCGCACGTCCGCGACCTGCATAGAGCCTACGATGATTCCAATGACAGATTGCGTTCCTGCGGGGTTGCGTTGCATAAGCGTTGCGCGAGCCTCTTCGCTCAGGTAAGGCGAGTAAAGGTCAAGAGCATTCTTTCCATGACCGCGCGCATCCTGAGCTTTGGCATAGAGCGCGTAACAAAAATCCGTGAAGATGATCTCGGAAAAGTTCGGATCGAAGCGGCGCAGTTGATTGAATTCCTGTGCGAAACCCTGGCGGCGACTCATGCTCGCAGCCGCTCCTCCCCAATCGGGCGTCGTGACAGCTATGCCTGTCGCCGTTGACGAGCAAGTAGTCTTCGGCGTCTTGTTACGCTTAAAGAAATAGTAGATGAGGCCGACGATGACGATGATGTCAACGGGAATGCCTATGGCCGGATAGTTGATCGTCAGCCAGAAGAGCAGGCGAAATACTAGCCAGATGATACCCGCCGCGCCCCCGCCGTTTCCGCTACCACTGCCGCTGCCACCGTAAGACTGCCCGCCGCCCACGCGAGCCAGCGCTTCGGAGAATGAAGAGAGCGCTATGAGCGCAAAGAGAGCGAGCGCAATGCGCGTCCACCATACAAGCGCTAACGCTCGCAAGAGTTTTCTCTTCTTCTGAGAGGCCGTTTTCATTTGAGATCAAACCGGGGCATGTCCGGCAGCTCGTTCGGGTTCTCTCCCGTCGGCGGCAGCACTCTAGCCAGCAACGCTCCCATCGCTCGCAGTGATTCAATCAGAGTTTTCAACTGCGGTTGGCGTCCCGCCTGTCTCAACTCAAATAGTCGCTCGTTCCATTCGAGCGGCGGCGCAGCCTTCAGCACGCCGCGATCCGCAATCACTTCCAATCGTCTTTCAAGCAGAGACAGATAAATCAATACGCCCATCTCCGCCTCTGTGTTCGCAATCCCGGCCTCATAAAACATAGCAGCCGCGCCCTGTCGCACTGCGTCTGCGCGCATCTTCTTCGCAGTCATCAGCCTGCGCACCCAATTGCTGCGCGAGGAGATGTAAACGCCTAAAGCGAAGAAGAGCGCAACATCAATCGCAACCCAGAAGAGATGAAACTCGAAAGGTGAGTAGAGCAGGAATAATAGTCCGGCGAAAGAGAGCAGAGCGCCGAAAAGGTAATCGGCGTGGCGGTAAGAGCCTGAGCGTGCGCGCACGACTATGACTATCTCAGCATCCGTCTCGGCCTCAATCGCGCGCACGCACTGGGCCAACTGGTCGCAAGCTGATTGGTCGAACTCTGTTCGGGCCATGAAGGGGAATTATGTCAGTACCGCCTGCTTAAGCTGGGCGGGTAGAGTTTTGAGTTGATAAATGAGTCCAAATGACAATGGACACCCGCCCGCTATCGCAGGCGGTACTGACCTGGCTGCATTCAACCGGGCGGCGCTTATCTTTGCACGGCTCGTTGAAAAACGGCAAGCTGTGATGGCTTTCAGGATTCGGAGGTGCGAGGCGAAGTGAGCTTGTTCATCAGTTCTTGAAAACGCGGGTCGGAGCGCAGGTTTTTCAGGTTGGGGTCGTGCTCGAACGAGGGGCGATTCTCGTTGCCTAAAGAGACTGCGCGGCCCAGCCAATCGAAAGCTTCGTCGCGCATCTCCTCAAGAGCGTAAACGGAAGCGACGGCGTAAGAGATGTCCGGGTCAACCGAAGCGGTTCTTTTCACGTCGTCCGTCAATTGCGCCCGCGCTTCTTCATGGTTGCCCACGGCGCTCAAAAACATTGCGTAGAAGGGGCGGACGCCGTGAAGATTCGGATGTTTCCCCAGCACTTCTCTCATCGAATCGGCGGCAGCCTGAGCATTGCCTAAATAATAGATTGCGAGCGCGCGGAACGTTTGGACGAGCGGGTTGTCAGGCTCGCTCTTCGCCGTTTCGTCCAACTCATGCAGCGCGCCTTCAAATCTGCCTTGAAAGAGATGAATCAGCGCGCGGTTGTAGCTGACTACGACGTGAGCGGCGGGGTCTAACTGGACTAGACGATCAAAGTTGCGGAGCGAGCGTTCGTACTCTCCGTCCAGACGATGAAGCGTTGCCTTGACGAAATAGACGACCGCTTCGTTCGGCGCATCTCGTCTGGCGCGTGCGACCTCAAGACGAGCTTTCTGTTTCTCTCCACGCCATAGATAGACGAAGATCATCAGCATGCGCGCTTCTATCAGATTCGGGTCAAGCTCAAGCGCCCGTTTGAAAGCCTCTTCCGCTTTAGCGAAATCCTCTTCGCCCCCGAAACCTTTGAAGACGCGGTTGACGTGGGACGCGCCGAGTCCGTCGTGAGCCAGAGCGAACGAAGGATCAAGCTCGATGGCTTTTTTGAAATGCGCAATCGCGGCGTCGCAATCTTCCGGCGAGACTGTGCGGAAGATGAAGCGCGCGAAGAGGTCTCGCCCGCGCAAGTATTCCTGATAAGCTTCGGCGTTGTGCGTCGCCGGTTTCGCCATGCCGTCCTGCTCGTCCGGGCTTAATTCCAGTCGAAGACCGTCAACGATGCGCTGCGCTATGGTGTCCTGCACGACGAAGATGTCGCTGGCGGAAGCATCTATGCGGTCGCTCCAGAGTATGTCGCCGCTCAGAACGTCAAGCAGTTGCGCCGTTACGCGGAAGCGCTCGCCTGCGTGCATGAAGCCCGCGGAGAGTACGGAATGCACGTTCAACTCGCGCCCGGCATCGCGCGGGTCTACGGGCTGGCCTTGATATTTTGCTATCACTGAAGAGGGACGAACGACCAGAGAGCGCAGTCTGGCAAGTTCTGTGATGACGGCATCGGCCAGAGAGAACTCGTAAAAATTCGAGGCCGCATCGTTGCTCAAATTCTTGAAAGGCAAGATAGCTATGCTCTTCTTCTCTGTGCTTGTGCCCATGCTGGTGTTCATGGGCGTCAGATGAAGTTCCTGCGAAGTGTGCGGCGTGCGCGTGGCTTCCGTCGAGGTCGGGTGAGAGTCCGAGCCTGTCATAGAGCGCAGCCATCGAACAGCTTTGGAAACCGGATTCGAGCTTGCTATGTGACGCGGAACTATGTGCGCAGCCTCTTCCGTAAACCCGCCAGCGCTGATTTCGTTCATCACGCTTTTTAACTCGTCACGAAACTCTGTAATCTTTTGATAACGGTCTCGCGGCTCTTTAGCCATAGCGCGGTCAAGAATCTGTTGAAGACGCGGCGGCACATCGGTGGGGCGCGCTTCCATGAGCGGCTTTGGCGTGTGATGCATTACTGCGTAGCGAACCTCAACGCTGGTCTTGCCATGAAACGGCCATGTGCCCGTAAGCATCTCGTAGAGCAGCACGCCGGTTGAGAAAATGTCTGCGCGTGAATCAACGCGGTCGCCTCGCGCCTGCTCCGGCGCTGCGTAGGTCGCCGTCCCGTAAGGCACTCCGACTTCCGTCAACTCAGTCTGATGAATTGCGGCGGCTTGCGCGCTCTCGTCATCCAGAAGCTTCGCAAGGCCGAAGTCAAGAATCTTCACCTGGCCTGAATCAGTAACCATCACGTTGTTGGCCTTGATGTCGCGGTGGATGATTCCTTGCGCGTGTGCGGCTGCCAGCGCGTCCGCCGTCTGAATCGCAAGCGAAAGCGCGCTCTTTAATTCCAGCGGGCGACCTGCTACAAGCTGGCGCACGTTTCGACCCGCGACGTACTGCATGACGATGAAAAATTTTCCGTCCACTTCGTC
>DATHJK010000340.1:0-2236 GCA_035316225.1 Pyrinomonadaceae bacterium | reverse complement strand
CGTCACACAATGAAAGTCGGCATAGACTTTCACGGCTGCCAGTTGCATAAACTCGTCAAGCGACCATCTCATCGCTCTTTCGACCAACCCATCAACCTCAAACTTCCACGTAGCAAGATCAACGTGCGGCGCGCCGTGCGCATCCAGCACAGGCCATTTGCGAGTGCGCGTCTGTCCGGGCGGAACACGATCCTCTCGCCGCGTGTCCTGGCTGACGATAACATCAGTCTCCTGCACCTCTTCGGGCTTGCGCGGCTCGCCCTTCTGGTAAAGAGGGTCGTTGAAAAGATTGTTCAGGAAACTCATAGGATAAAAGCCGTGAATAGTGAATCGTAAATCGTAAATAGAAAGAGCAAATCAGAAAGCTCTTCAACTTCTATTCACGATTTACGATTCACTATTCACGAATCTTCCTCTCCGCCAGCTTCATCAAGTCTTCGGGCATCCATTTGCCGACGCCTTTTTTGAGCGGGTCTTCTATACCGACTGTGCGGTCGTGCCACTCGTCGCGCGTCGTTAGCGGCCCGCGCTGTAGTTCATAGTTTTCGGTCTGCTCCAAACTCAACACGATGCCATTGGCAATCTCTTTCCAGTCCTCGAATTGTATGCCGCGACGCACAAGGGGCAGTCCGGCAGACCAATCCTCTTGGGGCGCGCGCGCATCCTGCTCAGGGATTGCAAGGCGTTCGAGCGAAGGAAAAGGTTGACCCGCGAACTCGCGCGCTAGCTGCGCTTTGATCTCTTTGTAAGAGACAGCAGGGTTCTCTCTGTGAATCGCCTGAGCGCGACGGAACAGGTCAGCGACGCTCGGTGCTTGCTGAGACATAAGCCTTCGGACTCCTATGAAATTTTCATTTCCGTTTTCTACGGTGAATATAGCTTATAACATTTAATCATTACGGGCTACGGAGCGCGTGCGGATTTCATCGGCGCGATTCAAAACCTCTTTTCGAGCTTGAGCATTTCTCTTTGCGCCTTTGCGTGAACATCCAACTCTCATTAGCTTGAGCTTTAATAGAGTTGCGGTTTCACGCAAAGGCGCAAAGTTAAAGACATAAGCTCGCAAAGAGGTTGAGCTATTTCCATAGAGTTTTGAGATTGACTCATATTTCCATCCTGCACTTGCATTGAATCGCGGTTCGCGTTCATCATATCGGCTCGCTTCATCATCAAATTAAAGAAGAGAAGGGCGTGAATGTCTGACGCGATTATTTCTACCGAACCGACGGAACTTCATTCGGATCAAGCTGCGGGGACGCTTGTGTGTCCCGTTTGCGGGCGCGAGGCTACGCGCGGGCTTGTCGCCTTCAACTCGCTGCCGGACGATCTGAAAATCATCATCGAGGCGAACTCTCCGCTGGGCACGGCTACTCAGGAAATCTGCCCGCGCTGCGTCGAGCTATTCCAGCGCGCGAAGTTTCAGTTGGAGTCCGATGCAGTGGTCTTCGAGCAGGGCGGGAGCGTGCTTTCAACTCCACTGCGCATGGGCGCGCACGAAAGGTTCACCGGGCGCGATGTGACCATTGCTTTCCTCGATTCGGGTTTTTATTCTCACCCGGATTTAACTAAACCAGTGAATCGCATACTCGCCTATCACAGCATAGTAGAGGGCGATCTGACCGCGCTTGAAACTCCAGACGTTGCGAGCTGGCACGGCATGATGACTTCGGTTGTGGCGGCGGGCAACGGCTCGCTCTCGCAAGGTTTTTATCGCGGCATAGCGCCGGGCGCAAACGTCGTGCTGGTCAAGATAGGGAAGACAGGGCACGTGCCCGAACAAAATATTTACCGTGGACTCAAATGGGTTTTGGAGAAGCGCGAAGAGTATGGCATTCGTGTCGTTAACATCTCCGCTGGCGGAGACGAGCCGCAGTCTTATCTTCATAACAAGCTCTCTCAACTGGTCGAGCGAGCGGTAAGCGAAGGACTCATCATCGTCTGCGCTGTAGGGAACGCGGGACACCTGCCGGGGCATCCTGTGTTGCCGCCAGCGAGCGCGCCGTCATCAATAGCTGTCGGTGGACTGGACGATCAGAATTCACTTGACCGCGCGCGGCGCGGCATGTACCGCTCATCCTATGGGCCAACCGTTGACGGGCTTCAGAAGCCTGAAGTCATAGCGCCGAGCATATGGGTTCCCGCGCCCATCCTGCCGCACACGCCGACTTCGGAAGAGGCCAGGCTCTATGCGGAACTGGACGCAGCGAGCAACGACCAGCTTCATGCGATAATCGAA
>DATHJK010000339.1:0-3111 GCA_035316225.1 Pyrinomonadaceae bacterium | reverse complement strand
CTGCGGCTCATCCGCTTCGGCGGGAATAGTTCTGGGCGAATATCTGGCCGCGCTCTTTCCCGCTCTCTCAAGCTATACCCCGCACGTTGCGGTCTCCACCGTACTGCTTTTTTCCGTCCTTCAATGGCGCGGCGTGCGCATGAGCAGCGGCACGCAACAGATAACCACTCTGCTCAAAGCGATGGTGTTCATAGGACTCATAGTTGCCATCTTCACTCTAGGCGGCCAGAGCCACCAGGCCATATCTACTCAGCCCGCATCCCAAACAAGTATAAGCCTGCTGATCTTCGCGCCTTTAATCCTGGCTATGCAGAGCGTGATATTTACTTACGACGGATGGTACGGGGTTATCTACTGCTCTGAAGAGATGCGAGACGGCGAGCGCACAATTCCGCGCTCGATCTTCGGCGGCGTGCTCTCCGTCATAGCCATCTACCTGCTCTTCAACATCGCGCTCATTTACGTTCTGCCCCTGTCGGCATTGGCCGGTGAAAAGCTTGCGGCTGCTGCTGCCGCTCGCGCAATCTTCGGCTCGCGCGGCGACACGATAATCAGCGCAGTTGCCGCCGTCTCCATGCTGAGCAGCATCAACGCATTTCAGATTGGCGCTTCCAGAGTTCTGTTCGCGATGAGCCGCGACGGTCTTTTTACACGAAAGGCTGCGCGCGTAAGCCGGGGCGGAACGCCGAAGGGCGCGCTTCTGGTTAGCACAATCGTGGCGATACTCTTCATCGTCCTGAGCGGGACGTTCGGCAGAGTGCTTTCAATCGTCTCATTCTTCTTCGTTGCGAACTACGCCATGACTTACCTCTCCGTCTTCATACTGCGCAGGCGCGAGCCGGAGTTGCATCGTCCCCATCGCGCGTGGGGCTATCCCTGGACGACCGGGCTTGCATTCTTCGGCTCAATCGCCTTCCTGGCAGGCTCTATTAAAAGCGATACTGAAAACAGCATCTACGCGCTTCTCATGCTCGCCGCGAGTTACCCTGTTTATCTCTTCATCAAGCAGGCGAACCGCGCGAGCCTGTGATTGTCTCTCAATTTTTCCAGGAGGCTTAATGAGCAAAGAACAACAGAACAGTGAAGAGTTGAGCGCGCATAAGCTTTCTCTATTCCCGCGAACTCACGGTTTGAAGAACGGCCAGACGATGCACATACGGCTCGTCGAAGAGAGGGACGCTGCCCTGTGCATTGCCTATCTTAACCGCGTCAGCAGCGAAACGGATTTCCTCTCGTTCGGCGCTGGTGAGTTTGATACGTCAATCGAAGAAGAGAGAGCCTTGATCCGTAAATTTCGGCAGACAGAAAACAGTCTCTTTCTCGTCGCAGAGGTTGAAAACGAGATCGTCAGTATGTTGTCGTTCTCCTGCGGCAGACGCCCGCGCCAGCGCCACGCAGGTGAACTCGGTATCAGCGTCAGACAGGAATTCTGGGGCACGGGCGTCGGGCGCTGCCTGATGGAGATATTAATCGAGTGGGCGCGCAAAAATTCTTCAATCCGCAAACTGAACCTGCTCGTCCGCGCCGACAATAACCGAGCAATCGCTCTTTATAGAAAACTCGGATTCCTTGAAGAAGGAAGAATCACACGCGAGACGCAGATTGACGGCAAGTTTTACGACACTCTTTTCATGGGACTTCAAATCTGAAAGCTAAACTTTTCAGCAGCATGCCTTTTATGATTATCCAAGTCGTATATGCTATTCTCATAATTATCTCGCGCCGGGGTGGTGAAATTAGGCAGACACGCGGGTCTTAGAAGCCCGTGCCGCAAGGCGTGCGGGTTCAAATCCCGCCCCCGGCACCAGATTTCTGATAACGAACAGATCATGAGGTTGATTTTTGTAGAAAGAGAGATGCCCGTCAGTCTGTAGCGCGCGTTTGAGGACGCACGGGTGGCGGGCTTTAGTTTGATGAAGACTGAAGTTAAGGACGTGTCAGAGACACGTAAAGAGATTAAGATTGAGATTGAGCCGAGCACTGTGCGCGATGTTTACGACCGCATCTCTGCGCGCTATGCGAAGCTCGCCACCGTGCCCGGATTCCGGCGCGGCCACACGCCCATCTCCGTCGTGCGCACCCGGTTCAAAGACGACATACGCGGCGAGGTTTTAAAGGAACTCGTGCCGCAGGCAGTGATGGATGCAATCAAGGAACACAATCTCGAAGCCATTGGCGAGCCGGACGTGCATCTTGACGACGAGCAGAGCCTTGAAAAACTTGGCGAGCAGCCGCTCAGGTTACACGTTCACGTTGAAGTTCTACCCGAAGTGAAGCTGGGCGAGTACAGAGGTTTGGAAGCCTCACGCATGACGCGCCCCGTAGCGAAGGAAGACGTTGAGCGCGTCATTGAAGGCTTGCGCGAAGCATCAGCCTCGCTTCAGCCCGTCGAAGATCGCGGCGCACAAAACGGCGATACCGTGACAGTAAACTTTCACGGCAGGTTTTTGAACGAGCCTGAAGGAACCGAAGATATTGACGTTGAAGATGTGGACGTGGAGATTGGAGGCGCAGGCGTCCAGCAGGAGTTCACGGATAATCTTCTGGGCGTTAAGGTTGACGATGAGAAAACTTTTACCGTGAACTACCCGGAAGACTTTTCGTCGAAAGGTCTGGCTGGCAAGTCGGTTGAGTACACTGCGAAAGTTACAGCGGTTCGCGTCAAGGAGTTGCCTGAGTTGGACGACGAATGGGCCAGGAGTCTTGGCGACGATTACGAATCGCTCTCCACGCTACGCGAAAAAATTCATGAGGACTTGCAGAATCGCGCGAAGTTTGAATCCGACCAGAGAGTGCGCGGCGCTGTCATGCAGAAACTTGTGGACGCGCACCAGTTTGAAGTGCCGCCGTCGCTCGTAGAGCACCAGGCGAATCATCATCTTGAATCCGTAGTGCGCGACATGATGGGGCGCGGCATTGACCCGCGCGGGCAGGAACTGAACTGGGACGGCGTGCGCGACCAGTTGAAGTCTCAGGCCGAGTTTGACCTGCGCGGCTCTCTTCTTCTTGAATCAATCGCGGACGCAGAGAAGATTGAAGTCAGCGACGAAGAGATTGAATCTGAAATCAATTCAATCGCAGAAGCTTCGCGGCAAACGCCCGAACAAGTGC
>DATHJK010000338.1:0-6488 GCA_035316225.1 Pyrinomonadaceae bacterium | reverse complement strand
ACCAGAACACTGCGCAACACGGGCAAGCGCCTGTGAACCCGGCAGCCGCTTTTAATATTCAGATCAAAGCGAAGAGCAAAGTATGGGTCAGGACTAAAGCTGATGACGGGGATTCAATCGAGAAAATTCTGGACGCGGAAGAGACCAGAGATTTCACTCCAACGCAGCGCCTCAGCATACAGCTTTCCAAAGCCAACGTTGATGCTCTGGAGATAACCATCAACGGTCGGCCAGCGAAGATTCCGGCAGAGACCAGAAGCAGCAACCTTGCGGAGATAGTGATAACGAGGAACGATTACGAAAGGTACTTGCAGTAACAGAAAAAAGGTCAAAGAACGCCGGGAGCGCTCGCGCAAGGTAAATAGGTCTGCGCTCGCGCGCTCGCTTCATAAATCAACGCGAACAGATGCCCGCCGAAATTTGCGCGGGCAGATTTTTTTTCGTGAATAGCGAATCGTAAATCGTGAATAGAGGCTGAAGTATCAGTTGTGGATCAACTCAACATAGCATTGCAAGATTGGGCGCAAATCTTCCGACTGACCCACGCCTGAAGAATCTCGCAGCTTGATTTTTTCCCATTAACGATTCACGATCTACTATTCACAATTATTCAGGGAGCAATTCATATCATGATTACAAACGATCTTCATGAAGGTTTGACTTTCGATGATGTTCTGCTGGTGCCGCAGCGCTCGGACGTGCTGCCGCACGAGGTCGAGACCGCGACGAGATTCACGCGCAACATCAGTCTGAAGATTCCGCTCTGCTCTGCGGCTATGGACACGGTGACAGAAAGTCGTCTCGCAATCGCACTGGCTCAGCAGGGCGGCATCGGCGTAGTTCACAAAAATCTTCCCATAGAGCGGCAGGCGGAAGAGGTTGACAAGGTGAAGCGCTCGGAATCGGGCATGATCGTTGACCCTGTGACCATCAGGCCAGACCGTCCCGTTCACGAAGCTCTTCAGGTGATGGAGCGCTACCACATCAGCGGCGTGCCTGTCGTTGACGAAGATGGTCATCTGGTAGGCATCATCACCAACCGCGACCTACGCTTCGAGACGCGCTTCGATATCCCGGTCTCTGAAGTGATGACGCCGCAGCCGCTCGTTACAGTGCCCGTCGGCACAACACTCGAACAGGCTAAATCAGTTCTACAGAAACACCGCATAGAAAAGCTGCTCGTAGTTGACGAAGACAAGCACATCAAGGGACTAATCACGGTCAAGGATATTCAGAAGGCTATAAAATACCCGAACGCCGCGAAAGATAATCTGGGCCGCCTGCGCGTAGCCGCAGCCATCGGTGCTACGGGCGATTACCGCGAGCGCGCAGATGCGCTGATACGCGCTCGCGTTGACTGTCTCGTCGTTGACACAGCACACGGCCACTCGTCGCGCGTCATCGAAGCCGCGCGCGAGATCAAGCGCCGGTACCCGGATACAGAAGTCATCGCTGGAAACGTCGCCACTACTGAAGGCACGCGCGAGTTGATTGAAGCTGGCGTTGATGCGGTCAAGGTGGGCATAGGGCCTGGGAGCATCTGTTTCGATGGAGACGCCCTTGTCCTAATGGGTGATAACGGCGTCAAGCGTATTGCCGAGGTTCAAATTGGCGAAGAAGTTATGACTCATCTGGGTCGCAAACGAAAAGTCACCAAGACATACCGGCGCGCCTATCGAGGCTCACTGATAGAACTTAATGTCAGCGGCTGTCCTGCGCGATTGCGCGTGACGCCTAACCATGAATTTCTAGCGACAACTTTTGATGCGCCCGCATCTACAAGAGCCAGGGCTGGTGCGAAATACTTTTTCAGCAAACAGAAATATAACACGGGGTTGCGATGGGTTCGCGCCGATCAACTAAAACCACAGGATGTTTTAGTGATTCCCAAGCAGCGGTACGAAATCGAAGAGCGTGTCTTCGACATGGCTGAAGCTGTACCGCATTATCGGAGCGATGCAAACTCGGTTTGGGCCAACAAGCCTAGTCGTAACTTTAATGAAGAGACATATCACGATCTTGCTAAACGGTTCGACACTACTGCGCGCGTCATCGGAACTATTGTCATAGGGAAGCGCCGCGCCGTTGACACACTTGGCACTCAGGTCAATGCGTATCTGGGTCAAGTCGGCTATGAAAGATTCATGCATCCATTGAAGTTGCGGCGATTCATCCCCCTCGATGAGAGGCTTATGAGATTGTTCGGTTATTACGTCGCGGAGGGCTACACAGTTGGCAACGAGAACAATCGGCAACTGCGCTTCGCTTTTGGCGCACACGAGTTCGCTTACGCTGAGGATGTTCGACAGCTTGTCGGCGCTATCTTCGGCTATGAAGGGACGACGACGCGACCAACGCCGCGGCATGCCATTGAAGTGCTGGTTTACAATCACGCCATCGCACGATTTTTTGAATCTCTCTTTCCACGCGGGGCACGTAACAAAAGCATACCCGGCTGCCTGCTCAACCAGCCGGAAAACAACTTGCGCCAACTCCTCATAGGCGCTTTGCGCGGCGACGGCTGTTTGAAAGACCCACGTCGAGTCGCATACAAAACCGCTTCGCCTCATCTCGCGCATCAAATCGCAGAAGTTTTCATGCGGCTGGGCTATCTGGCTTCCGTGCAGAGCTACGAAACGTCGCGCGAAGGGTGGGCGACTACATACCAGATTCGCATAGGAGGCGCACAGTGCGCACGCTTCGCCCGCACGTTTCCTGAACTTAACCTGAGCTTCCCCGAAGAGGTTAAAACATATCAGGATGTCTTCGCAGATGAAAACTATTTCTATGTTTCCGTTCGCTCCGCACTATGGACGGAGGAAGAGGAACTGGAAGTCTTCAACCTTGAGGTCGAGGAAGACCACACTTATATTGCCAATCGTGTTGCCGTCCATAATTGCACAACTCGCGTGGTGACGGGCGCGGGCGTTCCGCAGATAACTGCGATTGTGAATTGCATGAAGGCCGCTAGAGAAGCGGGCGTTCCCATCATAGCCGACGGCGGCGTCAAGTATTCGGGCGACGTTGCGAAAGCGATTGCAGCGGGCGCTGACGTTGTGATGATAGGCTCGCTCTTCGCCGGAACGGAAGAAGCGCCGGGCGAAGTGATTCTTTTTCAGGGACGCTCATTCAAATCCTATCGGGGCATGGGTTCAATCGGCGCTATGCGAGAAGGCTCGCGCGACCGCTACGCTCAGGAAGAGACTTTGAACGAATCCAAGCTTGTGCCGGAAGGAATAGAGGGCCGCGTTCCCTACAAAGGAACTCTGGCCGACATGGTTACACAGCTTGTAGGGGGATTACGCTCCGGCATGGGCTACACCGGATGCAGGAACATACGCGAGTTTCAAGACAGGACTCGCTTCGTCCGCATCACGTCCGCAGGATTGCGCGAATCGCACGTCCACGACGTTATCATCACGAAGGAAGCGCCGAACTACAGGTTGGAATAGCTTGAGAAGCTAAAGAAGTTATCCGAGATTTCAGATGGAGTTTTGTTCTCAAGTTAAAACGGGACTCTCTTTGAATGCTGATACGCGCCTAGCTGCCTGTCATGCCTTCTCATAAATATTGCTAGCGTCACAATCGCGCCGACCAGAGCCAGAAACATGTCCCAGTGTGTGTCCCAGATGTCGCCTTGCGTGCCGAGGAATGCGTCGCCTAGCTGCGGGGTGACCAGGACGGCGACCCACCATTCTATGAACTCGTAGAATGCGCCTATAGCCAGAACGATTGCGGCGGACAGGAATGCCAGCCACCTGCGCGATGCGATGATGTAGCGCAGAAGAATCTCTCTTATAGGAATCCCCAGCAGAAAGCCAAGCATGAAATGCGCCAGGCGGTCGTAGTCGTTACGCATCAGGTGAAAATGGTCGCGTATCCAGTTGAACGGCGCGGCCTCGGCGTAGGTGTAGTGCCCGCCCCATGATTGTACGAAGAGATAAAAGAAGATCATGTAATAGGAGATGCGCGTAAATTTGAAGTAAGGGTAAACGATGATGATGGCTACGAGTTGTGAGATGGGAAAGAGGTTTTCGAGCGCCCAGTCTGCGCGGTCGTAGGGTTTGATTGCGAGCGCAGCCCAGCCGATTAGATAAATAATCAAGAGAACCAGCAACTCACGTTTCGATGCAGCCTGTTTTTTGTGTTCCAAATTCAAGAGCGCCTCTCGCCGCTATAATATTATGACACTTGTCGCCTCGCGTCTTTGCTCATTCGCGCTGGTGAAGTTGCCCGCTCCACATTATAAAACGGCAACTTGCCTTTGGCCTCAACTTATTTCGTCAAACCCCTGCGCGGCACTCGTCTTGCTCAATCCAGGCCGCCTGTGATGAAGAAGCGACGAGCAATATTAATCCTGAATCCGAGAGCCGGGCGCGGCAATTCTGAAAGGCGTGCGCGCGAGGTCTCACTGTTTTCTGAACGGTTGAGCGCGGCTTCAGTTGATGTCGAAGTTGTAGAGACGACTGCGCCGAACGATGCGACGCGGCTGGCGAATGACGCGGCGAACTCAGGCGTCGAAGATGTCATAGTATGCGGTGGAGACGGGACTATCAACGAGGCGCTGCAAGGATTGGTCGGAAGCAGAGCGCGTCTGGGAATCTGGCCGCGCGGGACAGCAAACGTTATGGCGCACGAGTTAGCGCTTCCCACATCTGCCGAAAAGGTTGGCGAGATAATTGCTCGCGGGCGCACGCGGCGCGTCCACATAGGCCGCGCGACATTGGAAGCCACAGGCCAGCAGCGATACTTCTTTCTCATGGCTGGCGTCGGTCTGGACGCTTCAATCGTGCGAGGCGTTCGCCCACGCTTGAAACGCCGGTTCGGAGAAGGAGCGTTCTGGTATTCGGGCATTGAGCATCTGCTTCGCTGGCCTGCGCTTTCGCCGTTTAATGCGGAGATTGACGGTGAAAATTTCGGCGCTACGTTCGCCGTCATAGGCAACGGCGCAAGCTACGGCGGCAAACTCGCAATCACGCCTCGCGCCCGTTTAGACAAGCGAGAATTCGAGGTCTGCCTGGTTGATTCTAGCAGCAGGTTTCGCTATCTGCACCTGCTGGGCAAATCCATGCGCGGTGGCGTTGAAGAGAAGGCCGGAAGCGTGCGATACATCAACACTACGAGGTTGCGCGTCGTCGGAGATGCCCCTGTTCAAGTTGACGGCGAATTAATAGGTGCGCTTCCCATGACCTTCGAGATAGCGCCTGAGACCATTGATGTGCTTGCCTGATGGTTAGAGGAAATCCCGTTGAGCGTCAGGTGTTGAAAATCCACCACAGAGGATACGGAGATAGCAGAGAGTATCTCAAATTTGAAATTTCAGATTTGAAATCTTCTCTGCGCACTCTTTGCGATTTCCTCCGCGTCCTAAGTGGTGAAAAGAACTTGCTCTATATTCAACTATAAATTGTTCTAAGGTTGTAAAGGCGAGCCGTTGAGCCATGAGCGCCGCAAAGTAAGCGCGGGATGCGAAAGAACCTGCGCATCTTCGATGTGGTATTCGACGTGATTCTGACCGGGACGGTTTTCACGAACCAGACGCAAGCCCACAGATGCCAAAGCTTCATCATAAGGCGGCATCTCCGTGCCGCGAACATAACGCTCGAAGAAATCGTGCAAGTTAAATCCCGCCGTTTCCGAAGCCACGCGCTCGAAGTCTTCGCCCGTATAGCCGCGCCCGCGCAGATAGTAGCTGTTATTTTGACCCTTTATGTAAAACTCGTCATACATGCGGCGCATCACGTCGTCGAGCGAGACGCGACCCTGTGTCTTTCCGCGAATCGTTAAATCCAGCGCGAGTCCCAACACTTCGCCTTTGATGTAATAGCTGATTGCAGTGTTCGCAAGATTGGTGCGCTGCACGTGAACTGCGCGGTCAAGAAACGGAGCGGAGAGCGAAGCCTCTTCCGCGCTCATCAAATGGCTGCCCGGCGAATTCTCCACCCTGTTAATCGTCTCCGAAAAGGAGCGTATAAGCTGTTCGTCCGTGGTGAGTCCGGCGCGGCGCAGCATCAATGTGCCGTAGTAGTTGGTCAACCCTTCCGCTATCCATAAGCTTCGCGTCGAAAGTGGCCGCGTGAAATCCCACGGGCCAAGCTCTACGGGTCTCAACCTTTTCACATTCCAGACGTGGAAGAATTCGTGCGCGATAGTCCCAAGCGCTCGCTCAAGCAACCCCGGGTATGCCAGAGCGCCCGCCTGTACTATCTGCGTTGAAGTGAGATGCTCCATACCGTCGCCGCCCGTCGCGCCCGGCGCGAAATGCAGCAGGAAGGTGTAGGAGTCGAACTCGGGCGCGCCCCACATTGCGGTCTCCGCGCGCACTATTCTTTCGATTCCGCGCACGAGTTCCTGCCGCTTGCCACCTTCGTTTCCGAAAGAATGCACGACGACGCGGTAGGTCTTGCCGTCAACCTGAAATTGATCCATAGTCCAGTCCGGCCCTATCTCGGTCGGCGTGTCAATCATGATGTCGTAGTTGGGAAACT
>DATHJK010000337.1:0-4215 GCA_035316225.1 Pyrinomonadaceae bacterium | reverse complement strand
ATGGTCGGCGGCCCCGATTCAGAAAAGCGCGGCGTCAAGGTTGAGATGACCCCATGAGCCATAGAGAGAAGCTGGTCTGCGTAACCCATCTGCACGTGGACGCGGTTGCCTACATCGAACGTCGTCGTGTCGCTGTACTTGAAATCAAAACTGCGGTCGTCCCAGTTGTTGATCGTCAAATCGAAGCTGGTCAGGTTCTCCATGTCCATAGTGACCTTAACTTCCAGCACGTCGCCTTTCGATTCAGGGTCTAATTCTTTCCCTTCCACCTCGATCTTGTAGTTCGGAGCGTAGTAGTCCGTAGCGGGAAGACCGGATTCGATTAATGAGCGTTCGGCCAAAATTTCATCTCCTCGTTCAGCGCAATCGCGGCAACGTCAAAACACGTCCGGGCGCAAGCGTGCGCGGGTCTTGAATCCCGTTGGCTTTCGCAATCTCGCGCCACAATCCTGCGTCCCTGTAAACGGCGGCGGCGATGCTGCTCAAATTATCGCCGCGCCTGACGACATATGTTTTTTCAAAGTCGGGCGAAGCTGTCGGTCGCTCTTTGGTCTGAATTTCGACGGGGCGATATTCTTTGAGCGAGACGTTGAGCTTGGCGCGCAAGGGGACGCCTTCAGGCGTAAAGAGCGTGTAAGTTACATTGAGACTTTCGAGCACGCCTTTGAAGATTTGCGTGTCCCAGATGAAGCGCACGATGGGCGGCGCGTGCAGCTCACGATTGATGTTCATCAGAGCGCGCAGCTTGTTCACGTATCGGATTCTCACATCTTCGAGCGTGTCCGAAGTGTCAACTAAAAACTCTGTCGTCAGCTTTTCGCCCGCGCCGCGCACAAACTGTATGGGCGGCGTCTCAAGACCGGGAATGGCGATCTCCGCGAAATTGTTGGCGCGCTGTAGCTGGTACTCGGTCGGGTTAAAACGCAGCGGGATAAGCGGGTCGTCAATTTTAGGAACGACGATCTCCAGATAGGCTCGCACCAATCGCTGGCCTGCCGATGTTACGGGACTGAGCATTACTCTTCACCCTCGTTGGAGCGGTCGCCCAGAGCGCGTTCGGAATCCGATAGACGCTTTCGCGCTTTCGCTTCCGCTTCCATTCGACTCCACATCCTTATATGTTTTTCAAACATCTTCGCAAACACGGCCTGGTCGCCCTCGCCCTCGACATCGAAATGAACTTCAAGATTAGTAATCGTAACCATATGCTTACTCCGTTCCCGGCGCAGATAAGGGAACTTGAACCAGACCTTCATGAGCTATATCCAGCGCTTCAATTGCTACGGCGTTCTGCATGGCGTTGAGTTCCGGGCCGGCCCATTTCACCGCAAGCCCTGCGCGAAACGTCCATGCCATCGCGGGCGTGCCGAGCGGCGTCATCAACAGCACTGCGCCGTCGCGCCGCGCGCCTAACGATTGCGTCAGTCCGGCCTGATACCAGAACCACAAGCCCGGGTCGCGCACCAGCCCGCGCCTGAGCGAGATGCGAGTCCATGTGTGCCTGACAGGAAGTTGATGCACATGATCGTTGACGCCGCCTTCCGCGTAGGTCGTCACTTCAAGGTCTGCTCCCAATCCTTTGACCTCTTGAAAAGAGCCTCCGGTGAAGAGCGGAAGCAGAGCGGCCTGCGCGGGCGGAATGTAAGCGTCCGCAGGGTCTAGCGTGACGATGAATTTGTATGACGGGAGCGGTAGCTCTATCTCGCTCATGACTCGAAGACCTCCAGCGAGCCATCGCCGCTTAGTGCGACACGCAGCAGTATGAATTCCATAGGGACGGCTGGCGCTAGCTCTATCTCACACAGAACGCGCCCCAACTCTATCTCTTCGGGCGGGTTCGTTTTTGCGTCGCAGCGCACTGTGAACGCTTCTTCAGGCCGTGCGCCTTTGAGTGCCCCTGCGCGAAACGCTTCGAGAAGCACAGTAGTGATGGCGCGAACAAAGGTTAGCCACAGTTCCGGCCCGTTGGTGTCGAAGACCAGCGGCTCGGCTACACGGCGAATGGCGCGCACAAGGCGATGAATGAGTCTGCGATGAGCTATGAAATGTCCTGATCTTTCACTCTGGGATGCGGCTGCCAGGTTCGGTTTGGGCGCGAAGGAATTAATGTCCTCGGCCAGCAAAGTACGGCCTCCCCAGACCTGTATGCCGCGACCCGGAAAGCAGCGCAGTAGATTGATGCCCGATGCATTCAACAACGCACGCTCGGCCTCTTCATAACCTACGGCGATGTCAACCGCCTCAAACAACTCTGCGTTAGCGGGCGTGTGATGCGCGCCGCGTTGACGATCCATGAAACTGATTAGACCGGCGACGTGACCCGACGGCGGAACGCTTCTGAGCGGCGTAGCAATATCGCCCAGAGGATCAGATACCCAGAGCCGTGGATGATAGGTCGCGGCGGCGCGCAGCGCCCCTTCGTCATCAGTAGTGCGCAACGCTTCGGCCCACTCCATAAGCTTGCTCACATCGTTAATAGCCTCGCGCGGATGCGATGCGTCCGGCGGGGGCACATCCACCAGCACCAGACGATCACGCAACTGCTCGGCCTGTCGAATCATAGTGTTGAGAATCTCTACGCGGTCGTCGTCCATCTCAATATCCGTGTAAAGGTCTGGCGTGGCTAAGAGCGCGACCTCCGGCTCATCATTCAGCCTTTCGATTGCTTTGATGTACTCCTCTTTCGATGGCCGGGTATCAACGCCTCCGCTGAGTGTGATAGCAGGGTAGTCAATGTGTCGTCGGCCATCTGGAGCGTCCGCCCTAACGGCGGCTGGCTCAGGGCCAACAGGTCTCAATCTAATCAGCGCGGAAGATGATGCGACCTGAGCTTCAATCTCCGCAGGGTTGAGGCCCGTGAGATATGCAATCGGCTCATCTGGAGCCTGTACGATGACATCAATCTCAGGTTTGCCGGATACGCCGCCGAGCCTATAGCGAAAAGATACGCGCGTGCCGTTGGCCCATGCGCCCGGACTCGTCGCTTCTATCAAGTAAGCGGCGCGGCGAAAGCCTCCGCGTATGGGCGCGTCCCGTTGCCATTCTTTGCTAACCGGATCGAGCGTGCCGACATCCCACTGTGCCGTGGCGGCATTGATCTTTGTCTCGTCTGGCGGCGTTTCCTCTGTAGACTTTAGCTCTTCGTCGGAAGGGAATGGCTCTGCGAGTCGCACGATGTAAGCGATCTGGCCACCGTTCTCGAAATAGCCGCGAACGGAATAGGTCGTGTCCGCATCTCGCGCCAATCCGCCGAACTCGCGCACGAACCCGCGCCACTCTTCTACGCGCACGGCACGCCCCACATGCCCGCGCCGCGTGCGGCCTATGAAGCCAGCCACATCGGAACGCAGAGGCGAGGCTTCGATGGGGCGCGGCGCGCGTGTGAAATAGAGGCCGGGAGCTATAGCCAGAGATGTCATCCTGCCTGCCCGTCAACCGAAAGTCCTTCGTGGCAAATCTCCAGAGAGTCCATTGCGACCTCGTTGTTCTTGGCGTTCAAGCCGGGGCCGGTCATCTTGCAGGGCCAGCCTCGCTTGAAGTTCCATCGCAAGACCTCCTGCTTTTGCTCATCGAGCAGGATGATTGATCCTTCCGTTCGATGAACCTTTCCGCTTATGCCTTCAAGAATCCAGTTCCAGAACGCAAGGTCGCCCGTTACGCCCCACTTGAGCACTATGTTCGTATACTTTGCGAGGCCGGGCAGCTTGCGCACTGTGATGTCTTCGCTGCCTGTGCGGTACTCTATGGGCGATAGCTCCACATCAAGCCCGGAGACTTCGGAAAAAGAGCCTTTGACAGCCGTGCCGTCATCGCTGATGCCTTTAATGACGACCTCGAAGTTGTATCCACCGTATGGGTCTGCACGAAATACAGGAGGCATAGTCTTCCTCTTTCTTTAGGGTTTCGGTTAACTCGTCTTGGTTTCAAGCGTCTTCTGCTGTATGCGGAAGATGACGAACTCGGCTGGCTTGACAGGAGCAATGCCTATGACGCAGATCAATTTGCCATTGTCAATGTCGTCCTGCGTCATCGTCGTGTGATCGCATTTGACGAAGAAGGCTTCACCTGCGGTCGCGCCTTGCAGAGCGCCGCTGCGCCAGACAGTAGTAAGAAAATTCGTTATCGTCTGCCGGACTCTGGCCCAGAGCGGCTCATCGTTCGGCTCGAAGACGACGAACTGCGTGCCCTCGTCAATTGATTCTTCGACGAAGATGA
>DATHJK010000336.1:0-3320 GCA_035316225.1 Pyrinomonadaceae bacterium | reverse complement strand
TTTGGCCGGGCGCGTCGCCGCGCTTGAAGACGAGGGACTTGATACGCGAGCCGCGCTCAAGCGTGCAGCACGCGAACTGGGGTTGACGCGCGCCGAAGCCTACAGGCGACTCGTTGCTTCGCGCAAAGCTTGAGTATCAGCCGAGCAATGAAGAGGTTCGTTTCTGAACTCTTATGGATTCTTCTCCTCAATACGAACCAGGGCGGATATGCAACGTCTGTCGCGCACCGCTCCCGCCACGTGCGGCGCACTGCCCTGCCTGCGGCGCGAGCACGAATGAAACGCCCGCACAGGCGCTTCGCTACATACTCTATCTTTTGTCGGAACTGGCATACTGGGAAGAGCAAGGGTTGGTAGAACCTGAGCGCGTTGCTGCCTTGCGCGGGATGTACGAGAGACAGCGCGACGAGTTGCGCGCGCAGATCACAGGCGATATTGACAGGCAGAGACAGAGAGAGATAGCCAGAGAGAAGGCTGAAAGAAGAGATGAGCCGCCGCCGCGTGCCGGGACTCCAGCCCATCCAGATATTTTCGCAGAACACCCTTCAGACGCTCCTCTTCAATCCGCGCCGTTTGTGGAATCTTACGCGCAAGCGCCTTCTGAAGTCTTCTCGACCGAACCCAAACGCACTCTAATCGAAACTCTGACAGACCCGCACACGCTTCGCCTTCTGCTCTACACTGGCGCGGCGATGCTCGTTGTAGGCGTGGTCATATGGCTGCGTGACGTGCTCTACCTGAAGTTGCAGGAGCCTGTCGTGCAGGCTGCGCTGCTCGCCACCGGCACTGTATTGGTGACCGCGTTCGGCTGGTTCGCAATACTTCGCACGCGGCTGCTCCTTACAGGAAGAGCGCTGACGCTGGTTGGCTCATTGCTCGTGCCCGTCAACTTCTGGTTTCTGGTGCGCTCCGGCCTCATTCAAAATCACGGTCGCGCGTGGGTGGTCTGCGCTCTCTGCGCCGCTCTTTACGCGCTCACGGCTGCGTTTCTTGAAGAGAAGCTCTATGTCTATCTTGCTTCGGCTGCGACGGTCGCAACGCTGTGGGCGCTCGTCTATAGAGCAGACCCGGAAGCGTTCGGCATGTACGCGCTCACTCTGATGGTTGCGTCGCTAGTGTTTCTTCATCTCTCAAGATTGTTCCAGACGACGCGAGTGATGGGCGATGCAGGGAGCGCGGTTGCACATGATGAAGCGGAAGCTGATAAGGATGGAATGGCTGGTGGCGAAGACGCGGAAGCTCTTCGTCGTAAGCGCAGTAGACAGGAGCTTTGGGGCGTGCCGCTTGCGCGCGCGAGCGTGATAGGGGCGGTGCTGGCCTGTGCTATGTACATGCCGCAGAGGTTAGGGACAGTGCTACGCTTGCGCGAGCATCTGTTTCAGTTCTGGGCGCACAGCTATGATGCGAGCGTTGCGGCGCTGCTTTTTATGGCCGGGGCGTACGTCGCGTGGTACGCGGGGCGTTTCATGGACGCGCAGCGCAAATCTTTTCTCTACGCGATTGCTGCGCTCACGCTTCTCTGGACTGAATTTCTAATCGTTGACGGCTTGCAACTGTCAGACGTTGCCCAACTCATAGCAGTGGCCGCAGCAGTCGCGGCAATGTCGCTCGCCGCGAGACTCGCGCGCGGGTCTTCGACTTCAGAAGCGCTTTACATCGCGTGCGCAATCTCCTGCATCCCATTAGTAATGATCGCCGTAATCGTTGCGGTCAGCGCCTCAGATTTAACTTTCGCTCACAGCGCGTCGCTGGCCCTGCTCGCCGCGAGTTTTGCCCTACTGAGTACGCCCCGACTGAGCAACGAAGCAGCACAATTATTCTTTGGTTACGGTTCTGTGCTTCTGGCTTCCGCAGCGTTTCTCGTCGGCGTAAATAGCGCCCACGTTCAATCTCGTTCGCTGTTTGTAATTGCCGACGCGGCGTGGCTTTTCGCGCCCTACTTTTCGTCGCGCGCGGCACGAGCGGGCGAAGATCAACTATCAGCGCCGTTGCGACGAACCGCTGACGCCGGAACGCTTCTGCTGTTTTTGTGGGCGAGCTTTGTGGCGCTCGCCTCTTACGTTGAGCCGCACGGGTTTGAAGGCTGGCGTCGCGCAATGTTCTGTGGTCTCGCCGCTACGATTCTCTTCAGTTGTATGCGTGTGTGGCGCGACCGTTCCAGATTCAATGCGGCCATAGCCTCTGCGTCCGTTCTCATTTTCATCGCGGCGCTTCTGGACTCGCTCGAACGCACGGGCGTCTGGCCGAAATCATGGCCCATAGCGATAGGAGTAGTTGGCGCTGCATTCGCTCTGCAAGACTTTGTGAGGCGAGTATCGCGCGCCGGTGCTAATGAAAAAGAGGGACGCGCGCACGGTCTTAACGGCGTAGTCTCGCTCGTAGCCGACTCGGCGGTTATGGTATGCGCGGCGCTCTGGTTCATCTCATCTCTGCTTTCTACCGTTTCGGTTTACGAGCGCAGCGCAGGCGCAAGCGTCGTGGTGCTGCTGGCATTAGGCTACTGGATTAAACGCGCTGTGGATAGAAGAGTGGCGTGGATGGTCTCTGTCGCCGCAGCGCTCGCCATAGCCTCCTTGCTGACGTTGCTCATAACATTGCGTGTGAAAGAAGAGTGGTTTGCGACCATTTCGGTCGTGACACTCTTCCCGCTCTTCTTCTTCGCGTCGCACTTCGCTTTCAAGCGGAAGAGAGAATGGGTTGCTCGCCCTCTGAATCTTGCTGCCGAGTCGGTTCTGGCTCTGGCGACATGCGCGAGCGTAATTCAGGCCATGATTCATCTAGGGGTCGGCGAAGGCGAGACACTGGCTCCGGCGGTTGCGTTCGGCTCAATCGCGCTCGCTGCGCTCGGCGCGAGCGTGTGGCAGAAGGATGACGCTCGCGTAATCTACTTTCGCGCTGGCGTGTTCACCGGCGTAATAGCTTTCTGGCTTGCGTGCCTTCATGCGGGCTATCACCCCTGGAACGATGTCGAAGTTTACACTGCGCCTGTGGGCGTCTTGCTGCTCGTTCTGTCTTACGTGGCTGTGCGGCGCAGGTGGGACGAGTACGCGCGCGACACAGTGTTGTTGTTGTGGACGGGAAGCATCTTGCTTGCGGGGCCGCTATTGATTCGCTCGCTACAGTTTCGCTTTCTGTTTGACACGCCCGCGCCTGCGCGCGATCTCACAACGCTCTGCGTTTCGCTGGCCCTCATGATCTTCAGCGTGTTCGGCAGGCTGCGCGCTCCAATAATCGTCGGCGCTATAACTCTGGGAATAGAACTGATGGCACTCACGCTGACCAGTGTTGACTGGCTGCAAGTGCCATTGAAAGTCTACTTA
>DATHJK010000335.1:0-5606 GCA_035316225.1 Pyrinomonadaceae bacterium | reverse complement strand
ATCCAGAATGTCCGGACGGTTGGTAGAGGCTATGACGACAACACCGCTGATTTGATCGAAGCCGTCCATCTCCACTAATAACTGGTTGAGCGTCTGATCCTGATCGGCTGAGGCCGAATCGTTACCACGCCCGCGCTGCCGACCAAGCGCGTCAATCTCGTCAATGAAGATTACGCATGGCGAAAGCTTGCGGGCTTCCTCGAAGAGACGACGAACTCGCGCCGCGCCAAGTCCTGCGAACTTTTCCTGAAAACTTGAGCCTGAAACCGAAAGGAATGGCGCACCGGCTTCGTTTGCTGCCGCACGCGCGAGCAGCGTCTTTCCGGTTCCCGGAGGGCCAACCAGAAGTATGCCGCGAGGAGCGCGCCCGCCCAGGCGACCGAACTTTAAGGGGTCGCGCAGGAACTCGATTGTTTCGGCTAGTTCAGCACGTGCTTCGTCAACGCCGGCTACGTCTGTAAAAGTTACAGCCTGCTTTCCGTTGAAGTCTTCAAGCTTGAAATTGCCGCCGCGACCGCCCATGCTTGCGTAGACACGCCAGCCAATGAATCCGCATAACGCCAGCATCATTGCCGGGAAGAGCCAGCTCATAGCCGTAGAGAGCGCGCTTGGCTTGAGCGAGTGGAATTCGACCGGAACGTTCTTCTTCGCGAAGACTCCGACAATCTCCTGTTGCGCAGCCTCGCTGGTCACCACGGCCTGAGCGATAGAGCCATCTGCGGCAGTGACAGTCAACGTCTCGCCGTCAACTATTAGTGAAGCAGCGTTGGGCGATTCGCTGATTGCACGCAACTCCGTGTAATTGATGGTGCGTACTGAACTTTGGTGACGCTGGTAGAAAGTCACCAGGCTCGCAACGGCAAGGAGCAGAAATAGCCCCAGCGCTATAGCAAGGCTTGGTTTCTGTGTACGGGGGATTAATCGAGCAATAGGGGACGGCATAAAATCTCCAAAAGCTGTACGGACTTTTAAGGGGAAAAGTCCTCAAGCGCAGAATCAAACTAGAAAGGTAACGTGGTTGAGAATTGTTAGCAGATTGTTGGCGGAATTGCTCACAACCTCGTGCGCCCGGAAAACCTTGTCCAATCGAACCGGCGTATGCAGCCCCCACATGAGGAGCGCACGCGAATTACACTTTAGCAGCAGGCAGAGAGTTTAGTCCAGCAAATAGTTAGATTATTACCTGCAACAACCTTTCGTAAAGCACCTGAATCCCAACTGCCGAGGCAACAACTGCCAACTCACTTCAACGCACCTTCGGATGAAACAGCCCTCGCTTCGGTTGGCTATTAATTCTGCTAATTCAACTAACGATTAATCTGCTGCTCTAAATTAAAACACGAAGCTCAAATAGTTAGCTGCGATTTCCATACAACAACCGGGGAGTTTTCAGTAAGCGAGAGAAGCTTGACCGAGTATTCTCTTGTTGTAAAAACTGGAAATCAAAGACTTAGAGGTTAAGCTTGGATTATTTCAGGCAGGCTGGCACAGCCATTGCCATACAGGGAGTTCAGTTGACGGAAACATTTTCTGGTAAGAGGACTTTTGAACAAAAAGGAGATGGCGCAATGCTTTGGACGATTCTGGTAATTCTTCTGGTTTTGTGGTTGGTTGGGTTGATAGGACACATCGGCGGCGGACTCATTCACTTGCTGCTGGTCGTGGCTCTTATCGTTTTCGTGATTAACCTGCTCACAGGCCGCCGCACAGTTTAGCAGGGGCTGCAAGATAAGCTCAGGCAAAAATTGTGAGCCGAGTTCTGGGGATTAATGGCTGTCGCTTGAAATGGGAGGACGAATATGCTTTGGACGATTCTGGTGATCCTTCTGGTGCTGTGGTTGCTCGGACTTGTGAGCGGCTACACCGTCGGTGGATTCATACACCTGCTGCTTGTGCTGGCGCTGGTCATTTTCGTGATTAATCTTCTGACCGGCAGACGCACGGTCTAACAACGGGCGATAACGGGACGTAAGATTAAATTTCCCGATATTGAATTGAATGAGGGGATGCCGACTGTATGGTCTGGCATCCCCTTATTTGTCAGAAATCTGAAAGTAGATTTGAATCAAGTGGCGCTATGATTCTCGCCACAGGGTATAGATTTTTCTGCGTATCGTTGTAAGGCGAACGCTCGTAGAAAAACTGTAGCCTTTCGCGCGGGCTTGCCGCGAATCTTGAGTCGGTTGCGACACGCTGCTCGAACTCGCGGCGCAAGGCCGGATCATTCGCCAGCATCTCACGCGCAAGCCTTTCGACGACGTAATCCTCGCCATATTCCTTCTGCTCGAAAATTCCATTCATAAATCCCCATGCGACGAAAGAATCGGGGCCGTCGGGTTCAAGCAAGTGAACCGCTACGTGCCCTGCGGGCTGTGCCAGCGGGACAATCACGGAGCCTGCCGGGAAAAGCCTGCGCTCGCGCACAAGGTTGGTTTTATAGCCCGGCTGAAAACGCCCCTCGAACGGCGCGCCAGGCCACTTCACGTCGCTGAACCTGTAGCTTTCGATTTCAAACGTAGTAGGCGCTTTGAGCCTTTTGAGATTAAGACCGTGCGCTTCCAGAACATCAATCAGGCTCTTCCATTGAGGAGGAACGACGTAGTAGAGCGGCGGCGCGACCGCGACAGATGCGCGCATGTCATCGAACAATGGAACTGTTATGTCCAGAGGCTGCGTGCCGAACACCACACGAACCGCGCCAGAGATTTCACTCAACTCTCTGTGATACTCCACGCCCTTTAGATGGAAAGGAATCGAGTTTTCAGTCAGCGAAAACTGCAACGGATATTTTCTGGCAGGATCATATTTTCGCCCCGCTTCCACTGTTTCCCTGTCCGCATCTTCGACCGCATGCAGCAAGCTTTGCGTGTCGCGGTTCACTTCCTCCAGCGTAAATCGCAGCAGGTCGTAAGTGCCGCGCACCCGCGTGCGATAGTTCTTGAGCATGTGCGTCTCTATCAGCAACCCCGGACGATTCCTGATAGGCGTGTAGCCCGCAGAGTATCTCGGTGTTTGAAGAAAGCCCACAATGCCTGAATTCAGATCGCGGTTGTCACGAAACTCCATGTACGGCGCGAGCAGGTTTCCCGCTGCTTCGGTTGCCGGAACAATTCGCCCGTCGAATGCGGCTCGCTCCCAGGCCAGGACTGAAGGCGGCGCGTTCTCGTGGTGCTCGTATTGATAGGTGACGTTGTAGCGATAATCGGCTCCGTCCGTGACGTGACAATCAACGAACAGGTCCGGGTTCCATTTGACCCAGAGCCGCAGCCACGCGCGAGTCTCCGGCGCGTCCGCCTTCATGTAATCGCGATTCAGATTCAGATTCTCGGCGGTCGTGCGCCAGCCCATCCCTGTTGGCCCATTCTGGTTAATTCGATTGTAAGAGCCGAATCGCTCGTGCCCGTCCGTGTTGTAAATCGGAATGAAAAGCAGAACGACGTGATCCAGCAGGCCGAGCCGGGTCTTCGTAATCGCAATGTCGCGCAGCAACGCAAGGCCGGCATCTTTTCCATCGGATTCGCCTGCATGTATACATGCCTGAATCAACACTACAGCCTTGCCTGCGCGTCTGGCAGATTCGGGCGTGAATGTTCCGCCGCTCGCGGCAACCAGTAGCGGCAAATCTCTTCCCTCGCCGCTTCTGCCAAAGGTTGTGTAGCGAATTAAATTGGACGATGATGCCAGCTTCTTACTGAATGCTATTGTCTCATCATAGCGCGGCGTCTCGCGGTAGTCCGTCCTTTCGGCATGAGTCTGCCATTCGGGCGGCACGGGAGGTGAAGGACTTTGAGCCATAGTTTTTGAAGAGAAGAACAGTATAAAAGAGAAGAACAGAGTCAAGCTACGAATAGAAGTATCTGACCGGATCATAATAATTCTCCAGGCTGAAAAGATAAATTCAGAACTTAAAGCGCAAGCAAGTTATTTGCGGCTTACTATACCCCGTAGTGACACTAAGGCAAACACTGAAATGTTTTACTTATAAAGCGGCTTGGGGTTAAGGTTGAATAAAATGTGGACTGTTCCTTAGCTTTTTTTCAATCTTAATCCCAGCCCTTTGCCTCATTCACCGCGTATGATGCACAATTGGATTATCACTTTGACAGCAAATTTCCCGTTCTGAGGTTTTGAATGTTTTTTCGCCCCGGTGCTCGTCACATAATTTTCTATATTCTGATTCTTGCTGTATTTGCCGGGAATGTCCCTGCGCTTCCCATTCCGCTTTCTTCTAGCAATCCCGGCAATTTCAGCAGACGTGATTCGCACAACAGGCTGCTTGGCCCGGCGCATCCGCGCCCGCCGCGCACCTACGACGTTCAGCATTATACTCTTCGCTCGCGCTTCGACGTTGCGAACAAAACCTTGATTGGCGACGAAACAGTCGCGCTCAAACCGCTTGCCGCAGGGTTCAAATCGTTCGAGCTTGATGCTGCTGCCATGCAGATTGAATCCGTGACTCTCGACGGCAGCAACAAGACCTTACAATGGACGCAGCCGCCGGAACGTCTCTCAATCGCATTAGACCGCGCTTACGAGCCTGCGGAAACCATAAGCGTCCAGATCAAATACCGCGCGACTTCGCAGCAGCGCGGCCTCTTCTTCATACAGCATGGCAGCGTTGGGAAAGGCGGGACTCAGGATGTCCAAATCTGGACTCAGGGTGAGCCGGAAGATAATCACCTGTGGTTTCCCTGCTACGACTTTCCCGATGACAAAGCCACAAGCGAGCAGTACATCACAACAGGCTCGAATCAGATAGCCATCTCGAACGGCCAGCTACTGGAGACTACGAATAACGATGACGGCACGCGCACGTTCCACTGGAAGATGGATGCGCCCCATTCCAGCTATCTTATGTCGTTCGTCGTAGGCGATTATGTGAAGCTCACAGACACCTATAAGAATGTCTCTGTGGAATACTACACGTATCACGGCACTGAGGCGCAGGCTCGTCGCTCGTTCTCTAAGACGCCGCAGTTGATGGAACTTTACAGCCGTCTTCTCAACTACGAATATCCCTACACACGTTACTCGCAGACAATAGTTTCGCAATTCGTCTTCGGCGGAATGGAGAACATAACTTCAACCACACAGGCCGACACAGAGATTCTGCGCAACGTCTCGGATGAATCCCCTTTCTCTCCAAACATTCTTGTGGCGCACGAATTGGCGCATAGCTGGTTTGGTGATCTGGTGACGTGCAAGAACTGGGCTAACCTATGGCTCAACGAAGGCTTCGCAACATTCATGGAGGCCGTTTTTATTGAAGAGCAGCGCGGACATCTGGCCTATTTGACGGAGATGCGCGGCAACCAGTACAGCTATTTTAATGAGGACGAAGTAAAATACAGGCGTCCGCTGGTTTACGACCGCTATCAATCGCCCAACGACCTGCTGGACACGACCACATACAAAAAAGGCGCTTTCGTCATACACATGCTGCGCGAACAGGTAGGCGACGAGGCGTTCTGGAAAGCGCTGAACCGCTACTTGAATAAGTATAAATATCAGAACGTTGATTCGTCGGACTTGCAGAAAGTTTTTGAAGAAGTTTCGGGGCAGAAGCTGGACTGGTTCTTCGAGCAATGGGTTTACAAGGCGGGCTA
>DATHJK010000334.1:0-2423 GCA_035316225.1 Pyrinomonadaceae bacterium | reverse complement strand
TTGATGGATTAGTAGAAGACTTAGCAGAGAGAGAAGAAGAAATCTCTAACTGAGAAGCCGAGAGCGAGGCGGCGAATTACCCTTGCATGGGTTGACCGGATTTGTAGTGTACGGACGATACTCTGGAAGCCGACAGGTGTCAATATGGTTTCGTCGGGGGCGAGGGTTTGCGTTGGGCGTTTTAGTTGGCGCGCTCACGCTCGGAAAAGCTTCGCCCTATCTTGTCAACGCAATCGGGAGCAGCCAGTGGCGCGTGAACGTGCTGACGGTCTCATTGCTTGGCATCGCCGGTGGTCTCATCGTTCTATTGTTCATTTCCGATGGGCCTTACGCTCTGCCATCCGCGCGCTTTGATTGGAGACAGGTTACACGAGTTTTCTCGACGCGCGGCGTGCGCCTTGCAAACTTCGGCTACTTCGGCCACATGTGGGAGCTTTACGCCATGTGGACGTGGACGCCCCTGATGATTCGCGCGAGCCTTGCGGCGCGAGGGAGTGCGCCTGCGCTTGCAGATGCAGCTTCATTTCTTGTCATAGGCGCGGGTGCTGCGGGCTGTGTCGCGGGCGGGTTTTTGGGAGATAGAGTCGGGCGCACGCTCGTCACATCCTGGGCAATGATAGCGAGCGGAAGCTGCTCGATTATCATCGGACTGCTCTTTCAATCGAACCCTGTGCTACTGCTCACAGTCGCCACCATCTGGGGCGCGACAGTCGTTGCAGACTCGGCTCAGTTCTCAACCTGCGTGACGGAACTTGGCGACCCGCAGTACATGGGCACAGCGCTCACGCTGCAAACCTGTCTGGGGTTCTTGCTGACGATGGTTTCGATTGAGTTGATACCCGGGATGGTCAAAATGGTCGGCTGGCGCTATGCGTTCGCCGTACTTGCCATTGGCCCAATCTTCGGCGTTATCGCTATGCTTCGCCTGCGCGCATTGCCTGAAGCGGTGAAGATAGCTCACGGGCGGCGATGAGTTGATGATTGAAGTTTAAGAGATTGTCTGGAAGCGGTGCGATTCGATGCATAGGAACCGCAGCGGACGCAGAGAGAAAATTGATTTGAATCTCAGGTTTGAGATTTCAGATCTGAAATTTTCAACTCCTCTCTGCGCCGCTGCATCGTATTCGGTTATTTGCGCGCTTCAAAAATTCTATTAAACGGCGTCTCGGTTGCGCGGCGAAATTGTGTGAAGCCTCCGGCCATGACGGTTTCGCGCAGCTTGTCTTCGCTAGCGACAGCGCCCAGCGCAGGGCCGTTCTGCGCCAGAGAGTTTGACGTGCAGCAGAGTGTAGAAGCGGCAGAGAAGGTGCGTCCAATCGGATTGAAATTCTCCTCCACCGAGTTGCCAGCCATAGGCTCTACTATCAGCACCGTTCCGTCAGGCGCGAGCGCTTCAAACGCGCGCTTCATAGCTCCGACGGGATCGCCCATGTCATGCAGGCAGTCGAAGAAAGTTATCAGGTCATAGCTCTCTCCGGGAAAGTCCTGCGCTGTCGCCGCATCAAAATTCACGCTCGCGCCGACGCCTGCATCCGTCGCCCTCTCACGCGCGGTCTCGATTGAAGGCTCGTGATTGTCGAAGCCGTAGAAGCGCGAGTCAGGGTAAGCCTTAGCCATGATGACCGTCGAAGAGCCGTGTCCGCACCCAATATCTGCGACCTTTGCGCCAGCCTTCAGTTTCTCTTCAACGCCATCCAGCGCGGGAATCCATGTGTTGACAAGATTGGCAGTGTAGCCCGGTCTGAAGAAGCGTTCCGTGCCAACGAAAAGATCAGGGTCGTGCTCGCCCCAGAGCATGCCGCCGCCATTACGAAAGTATTCGGCTATGCGCGGCTGCGCCTGTGACATGGCTTTGACTACATAGAACCCGCCGCCAATGTAGAACGGGCTGCTCTCATCCGTCAGAGCTACGGTCTGTTCGGGCGAGAGCGAATAGCGACCTGTTGCGGCGTCGTACTCTACGTAACCTCCAGATGCCTGATTAACCAGCCACTCGCGCACGTATCGCTCTACAGTGCCAGTGCGCTCGGCCAACTCCGCAGGAGTCTGCGCGCCGCCTTCGGCCAGACCTTTATACAATCCTAGCTTCTGGCCTATGTATGCGAGCGTGGAACTCAGCGCCGCGCCGAAATCAGTGACCACTTTGCCTAAAAAGGCGTTCATCTTTCCCTCGTCAATTGATCTTGCTTGAACCTCTGAAGACATTTAGACCTCCTGGGCTTTTCAAATAGTTGTGTGCTTCGGTCAATAGTGCTTCCGACCCGCGAGGGTGTTAAAGAGGAGATTGATTCGATGAACGCGCGTTGTATCATCTGTTTGCGGGCTAGTCAAGGCCGGCAGCGATTCCGGTCTAACTCCCTTGCCTTGACACACTTTGCAGCCGCCGTTATCATCTTCGTTTCCGCCTTAGCGTGGATTTTTGT
>DATHJK010000333.1:0-5759 GCA_035316225.1 Pyrinomonadaceae bacterium | reverse complement strand
GATGTGGCCGCGATGGCGCGACTCTACAAGCGAGCCGCGAGGCACTTCGACAAGCGGCACAGGCCGGGGCACATCATTCTGGTTCTCTTCGCTCATCTTTTACAGACCATATTAAAAGAAAAGGGTAAAAGGGCAAAAGGGGAAAGGGAAGAAAAAGCTTTCGCTCGAAACTTCCTCTTCCCCTCTTTTGCCTTTTACCCTCTTCCCCTTAATCTCTCTTTATCTTCTTCTTCCGCCGTAGCTGATGACGGTTAGCTTCACCTGTCTGCGCCCGAAGCGCGTGGCTTCGCGCCCGTTGGGAACCCAAACATCAATGCGGCGACCGCGCACTGCCCCGCCTGTGTCTGCAACCATGTACTCGCCGCTGTACTGCCCCGCTTCAATGCGAACACGCGAGCCTAAGGGCAATACTCTTGGGTCTGCTGCTATCAGGCCGCGAGCAACGAGTCGGCCACTGGCCGTTCGTCCCGTAAAGCAGTAGGCCGTAGCCATATAGCTTTGCGGCGCAGTCAAAAAAGTTGTGGGCCGATTAGGCGCTGGCTCCATCTCGATTGATGGGTCGCCATGCCGCGTGCCCTTGATGACCGCAGGCGTTTCAGCCGGAGCTTCCAGAGCAGTCTCCGGTACAGGCCCTGCCGCTTCAGGCAGAGCGGCAGCACGCACTTCGGCTGTTTCTGTTTCCTGAAGAGATTGCTTTACAGGGTTTTGTTGATAAGACGGCTCTGCGGCCAGAGGAATTGCGTAAAAGAAAGAGCAGGCGAAAAGGGTCGCAGCCAGAGCTGCGCTTCCGCCATAGAGGAACTTCATCTGTTCGGGTCTCCTGTCCGTTTAGAATCAATCTTTCAGCCGATAGCGCCGCGCGAGTCTGTGGTCTGTCTATAACTCGACCTCCTGCTCTAGGAGAATAGGCGTCAGCAGTAGTTGGGGGCTTGCATCCTTGATGCGACGCGCTGAAAGAGCTATACAAAACAAAAAACAAGCGAATCCTGCGAGGTTTTCGCTTGTTTCTATAGGTTGAGAGGCTAACACATGGAGCCGATACTGTCCAGCCCGCGGGTAATAGGTTATTTCCACTATTGAACAAAGAGGGAGATTTTGAGCTATGTGTGTTGGCGCACAGACAGATGCCATTACCGAGGCATTAAATCATCATGGAATTTAGACGGTTGAGAGGAGAAGAACTGTGATTAAGAAAATGAGTATCATGCTGGCGCTTCTATTCGTGTTCGGGCTGAGCGCCGCTACAGCGGTTGCGCAGGAGAATGAAAACCGACATGGGGAAAGGCACCAAGGAAGGCACGGAGGCCAGGACCAGAATGACCAGGGGCGCGGAGGGAGGCGCAGAGGTCAAGATGAGGATAATCAGGGACGAGGGCGCTGGGGAAGGCATCACCACCACCATCATCACCATCACAGAGGGCAAGACCATCGCGGGGGCAGACATGAATAGAGGCACGAAAATCAGAACCATCGCCGCTGCTAAATATCAATAGCAGCCGTACGAGAGAAGAAAACTCCTCAATCTTCTTAAAAACAGATGGTCAAGTATAAGTAAAAGGGCATCATGCTCAGGCATAAGCATGATGCCTTTTTTCTTATCTCAAGACTCCCACGACCTGTAATAGCTGACTCAATGCGTTTGAATTCTTGATCTATTCAAGAGCGAAATAACCCACTACACACTTTTATGATTTGCCCGCCACGATACGGGCGTAGTAATGTCACAGAAAATTTCGAGCCGTAAAGTAAGACCAGCGAAGAGAGGGCGCGTTACCGAAAGCCACTCGCTCGCCGGAATTTACAGGGAGGGTTGTCAATATAGTGCCGGGACATTTCAGCGCGCAGCAGATAAGCTTCTTCATCATTCTCACCGCAGCCATAGTGCTCTTCCTGACCGAGCGCATCAGAAACGACCTTGTGGCTGTCTTGATAGTCGTCGCGCTCTACGCTACGGGACTTTTGAAAGCTTCCGAAGCGCTCGCAGGCTTCAGCAGCGAACCGGCCATAGTCATCGCGGGCATCTTCGTCCTGAGCGAAGCCATGTACCAGACAGGGCTTTCCGACAGCATAGGGAACTTGATAGGTCGGCTGGCGGGCAAGAGCTATACGGGCGTGCTTGCGGTCATTATGCCATCGGTCGCGGTGCTATCGGCATTCACGCACCATGTGACGACGACCGCAGTGATGCTGCCCGTCACTCTGAATCTGGCGCGCGAGCGCGACATCCCTGCCTCGAAGCTTTTGATGCCGCTTTCGTTCGCAGCCTCTCTTGGCACGACCATCACGATCATAGGCGCGCCGGCATTCTTGTTAGCCAGCACCGTACTTCAACAATCTGGCCGCCCCGGTCTAGGCATATTCTCAATAGCGCCCATAGGTCTGAGTCTCTCGCTCGTCGGCACAGTCTTCATGCTGCTCGTCGGGCGATTCCTTCTGCCTTCCAGAGAAGGCGGAGAAGATCAAGCGAACCACTTCAAGCTCGAAGACTATCTGACTGAAGTTATTATCCTTAAAGACTCGCCGTTTCTGGATAAGACTATCTCGGAGATCGAATCGGACGAGCGCTACCACTTTCGTGTTGTAGGGTTGATGCGCGACAGGAGAAGGAAGCGCACGCCATTCAAAAACGAGAAGCTGAAAGAGGGCGACGTGCTCATTGTCCGAACCACGTCGGAAGAGGTCATAGCCTTTCGACAGGAGGCGGGCGTTGAATTGCATCCTATCTCGAAGTACGGCGAGCCGAAGACGAACGGCAACGGCAATGACGAAGATGAGCCGGAAGACCTCTTCGTGCAGGCGGTAGTAGCGCCCGGCTCTGATCTTGTCAACAGGACTCTGAGCAACATTGATTTCCGAAACCGCTACGGCGTGCTCGTCGTCAGCATCTGGCGCAAGCGCGCGTGGCTTCAGGAAGAGATGGCGAAGATTCGGCTGCGCGCGGGCGATGTGCTGGTGCTGGAAGGCGACGAGGAAGGGTTGGCGCGCGTTGCAAACGACAACTCCTTTTTGATGATAGTGCCGTTTCACGGCGAGGCGCGTCTGCGAAGCAAAGCCCCGCTCGCTGGAATCATCATGCTGACGACGATCCTGCTCGCCGCTTTCAACGTGATGACGATTGAGATGGCCGCGCTCGCCGGCGCAGTTGCGGTCGTGCTCACAAACTGTCTGACTCCTCGGCAGGCTTACCGCGCGATTGACTCTCGCATCTTCGTCTTCATCGCCGGAGCAATCCCTCTTGGCGCAGCCATGCAGAAGAGCGGAACGGCGCAACTTCTGGCGGGCTGGCTTCAATCCGCAATCGGCGGCCTGAACGAAACCATAGTCCTTCTGATACTCTTCGCCGTCGTAGCCGTCATCACGCAGTTCATGTCCGACGCCGCGACGACCGCACTCTTCGCCCCCGTCGCCGTCGCACTTGCTCAAGCACTGGGACGCCCGCCTGAGCCTTACGTAGTTACCGTAGCCATGTCATCGGTCGCAGCCTTTCTGACACCCATAGGCCATCACGGAAATTTGTTGGTCTACGGCCCCGGACGCTACCACTTCTCAGATTTCGTGCGCGTCGGCACACCGCTCACGATTCTAGTAGCTTTAGTAGTGGCGATTCTTTCGCCTATGATCTGGCATTGATGAGCGAGGAAGAATCGAAAAAGTTTGAAATTGAAGGTCTGGTGCCGAGCGAACTGGACTTGCGCAGGTTGGTTAGTCTGGTCAGCGCTCACGCTCCTCGCGACGGTCACTTTGAGCTGCACTTCCCCGGTCTGTACGTCACCCGCTCCTCGCAAACGGACATGGAGTTGGTACACGCCGTGGCGCAGCCGGTCTTGTGCATCATCGCGCAGGGGGCGAAGTGCGTGATGCTTGGGCGGGAGGTCTATGAGTATGACGCTTCGCGCATGCTCGTCTTCTCCGTTGATCTGCCGGTCGCCGGCCAAGTCACGCGGGCCAGTCGCTCCGAGCCTTACCTCAGTCTCAGGCTGGACCTAGACCAGCACAGGGTCGCCGAGCTTGCCTTGAAGGTGTATCCAGACGGTCTGTCTCAAGTTCAAGAGAGCCGCGCCGTGTATGTCTGTCGGGCCGACGCTGGAATAGTCAACGCCGCGACGCGGCTGGTCGAGGTGGCGGCGAACCCTGCGGACGCTGAACTGCTCGCCCCGCTCGTCGTCGATGAGATTCTGATCCGCCTGCTGCGCAGTCGCGTCGGCAGCCGGGTGGCACAGATCGGCCTCGCGGACTCCAGCATGCATAGGATCGCGAAAGCAATATCCTGGCTGCGCGCCAATTTCTACCAGCCCATGAAGGTCGAAGATATGGCGGGGTTGGCGCACATGAGCGTTTCATCCTTCCACCAGCACTTCAAGTCGGTCACCTCGATGAGTCCCTTGCAATACCAGAAGGTTCTGCGCCTTCAGGAGGCGAGGCGACTCATGTTGTCCACGATGATGGACGCGGCTACAGCGAGTCGGCAGGTGGGGTATCTGAGCGCTTCGCAGTTCAGCAGAGATTACGGACGCTTCTTCGGGAGGGCACCAATCAGGGACATCGCCAGGCTGCGTGAACAGGGACTTACGGTGGCGGATGTTACCCGGTAGACCGCAGACTACCAGTTTCATTTCCGTCCTTTTGATCAAACGCTAACTAGAGCGATTCCGCTGAGCTTCCCGCCGTCCTCGTTTCTCGACAAAGACGAGGTGCGTTACCGTGTCCCAGGCGTTGTGAATGCCGACGAAGAGTAGCAGCAGCGCCGCAGCGCCGACAAGGAACAGGGCCGGGCGCGCATGAGAGCGTGCCGCGAAGGCCGATCCCGCCAGCATTGCGTATGCCGCAAGAGGAAGCAGCACATGAAATAACCAGTCCTCGAATACGGGCTTGTAGACGGTTTGCGCTCGCATACGCCGGGCCACGACGACGGCGTACATTATCCCGCCGAGACCCACTAAGCCCCAAACAATTGCGACGGTGCCGATCCCATCCCACGGGGCGCTTAGAAGGGCTGACAGCAACAGCACGACTCCGAAATGAACGACGCTCGGCGTCGAAAAGGCGTCGCCCGCTTGCGCCTCACCGCGGTCGATCGGCCTGCCGGCGATGAGGGTCATGACGACGAACTGCAATCCGATCAGCGCGCCGGCACTTGAGCCGACGATGACGTAGAAGTTCCCCCATTCGGTGAGTGATGTCATGTGGTGATTGCCTTGCTCGTTATTCGGCCAGATACTGTTCGTCGCAATCAATTAACTCATACAAGACGTTATTAAGAATTGGGTTTGTTTACGCCAAGGTTTTCGCGAACGTATTTTTCGGGAGATTCGATAATTTTCGTGATCAATGTTGCCAGACTTTTTTGAGAAATTATCGAGCCTTTTTCTGGCTCGCCTTTTCTGGTTGTTTCATAATCCACTTCATCTGCATTGGTGAACCAGGTTGGTCTCAAAATAGTGTATTCAATGTCCGATGCTTCTATCACATCAGCAGCTTTTCGGTAAGGCTTTAAGACGGGTCTTAAAGGAAGATCGTAGATGCCTATCGAACTGATGAAGATCAGTTTTTTAACCCCCGTTTCGTCCATTGCTTTCACAATGTTTTTTGCCATTGCCTCCAGGTCTCCCGAAAGATTCGCATACACAATATCCTGTCCCGCTATGGCCTCTTTCAATTCAGCGTCGAGGTGCCGCATGCGGCCCACCTCATTGAGGTGGTTCTTCTTCGTATTAGGCTTGGACGCGCACACGACCCCCTGCGTCTCGGCTGGTCTCCAC